>NZ_KB895847.1:0-27532 GCF_000374985.1 Micromonospora sp. CNB394
CCGGTTTCAAACGCCGTTTCCGGTGGATGGGAACTTGCATCGACTGGAGATTAGGGTTCAGGCAATCCAGCTTTCGCCATATCACGCGGGTCCTCCCAACGCGCCGCCCCTGACATCTGGACCCGGCCGCCGGGCATCTCTGGCATGCTGTTGTCCCCTTCACCTTTCGGATCCAGGTCAGCCAGCCGACCCAGGAACCTCCCTTCGAGTCCCTCCCAGCTGAACTGGGGATACAACAGAGCGCCTCGCGGCGCACTTCGTGCGCTCGACGTGCCACCGCCGGGTGGCCTGGACCGGGGCCTTGACGCCCTTGCGGGCGATCTCGCCGGTCAGCCTGCGGGCGGTAAGCAGGTCGCGGGTCTTCTGGGAGTCGTACCCGGCGTCCAAGTGCACGGTGATGGTGCCGGGCAGCGGGCCGAGGTCGTCGAGCCGGTCCAGGGTGGATTCCAGCAGCGGGGAGTCGTGGCGGTTGGCGCCGGCCAGGACGCGGCCCAGTGGGATGCCGCGGGCGTCGACCATGACCGAACGTTTCATGCCTTGCTTGCCGCGGTCGACCGGTGAACGGCCAGCGACCTCGCCACCGCCGGGCGCCTTGGTGATGCACCCATCGACGGCAAGGTCGTCCAGCAGCAGCCCGACGAGACGGTCGTAGGCGTTCAGCGCGATCGTCTTGAGCTGGGCGAACACGCCCAACTGGATCCACTCGTCGCGGCGGTTGCGGATCGTGGTGGCCGAGCAGGTCGAGTCGGCGATGCCCTGGTAGGAGCAGCCGAACCGCAGCACCTGCAGCAACTTGTCGAACACGATGCGGTCAGCGACCCGCCGACGGTGACAGCCCAACGGATGGGTCGGATCGATAGCGGGACGGGGTGGCAGCAGCGCGGCGAACTGGTCCCACAAGGGGTCGCTCAGCCATGATGGGACAGCGGGCACAGGCGTTCCAGTGATCACTAGGCGTAGGAACCTTCATGATCACTGACGCCTGTGCCGGCCTCCTACCCGGCTCATCCCCGCTGACCTATTTGCGCGCCCTCTAAGCCTCCATCGGCTTCCAGGTGAGCGAACCCCCGGTGATACAGATCCCGCCCACCGTCCCGGACCGCGCCCATCGCCTGGGCACTCACCGCAGGTCACCGAAGTAGCCCTCCTCCTCGCCGAGCAGCAGCGGCACGTCGCACACCGACATGTCCGGCCGGGCCCGCGCATACCGCACTGCGTGCCGCCAACGCCCGTGCTCGAAGGCCACATCGGCGTCGATCTCGGCCACCACGGTCGGGTCGACCCGCACGTACCGGACCGGCGCCAGCCGGTCCAGCTGGCCGGACCAAGCCGCCGGCAGCGGTTCGGGCCACGGATGCTCCACCGCGGCACCACGGTGCTGCCCAGCGCGCGGCGGGGACAGCAGCGCGCCGAGCTGCTCCCGCTGCGCACCGGACAGCGGGTGGGTCCGACCCGTGTACCGCAGCCGGCCCCGCCGGTCGAACCGCCCGAGCAGCACCGCGACGGGGTCACGGATACCGCCGATCACCCCGCCGACGATCGCCTCCGTGACAATCCGGGTCCGGAACTTCCACCAGCCGCGCCGGCCAGGCTCGTACCGGCCGGCCAGCCGCTTGCTGACCACACCCTCGATACCGGTCGCCACGGTCCAGTTGAGCACCCAGTCCGCGACCTGCCGCATGTCAGCCGTCTGCGGAGTCAGAGCCAACTGCGCTGGCGCGTCGATGAGCAGCCGCTCCAGCCGCGCCCGCCGCTCTGACAGCGGCAAGTCCAGGACCACCTCGCCGCCCACATCGGCCAACAGATCGAACAGTACGAAGTGGGCCGGGCGATCCCGGACCAGGCCCAGCAGCCCGCGGCCAGCCGTGACCCGCCGCTGAAGCAGGGCGAAGTTCGTCCGGCCACGTTCCCAGACGACCAGCTCACCGTCCAGCACCACCCTGGGCGGAAGGGTCCGGATCGCCCGGGTGATGTCCGGGAAGTAGGGGGTGAGGTTCTTACCAGCCCGCGACTGCAGGTAGACGCCCTCGGACTCGCGGAACGCCAGACACCTCCACCCGTCCCACTTTGGCTCATGGGCCAAGCCCGCACCGTCGGGCACGAGGTCGACGGACGCGGCGAGCATCGGCGCGACCGGCCGGCGCAGCACCGGCTTGGCCACCCCGTTAGCCCGGCGCCGCGCCGGGCTCACCGCCCACGCCGGCCGTGAACACTCCTCACCTCCGTCATCGTGGAGGAAGAGACTCCGAACGGGAGTCAACATCCACACAGACGATTGGCCCGTCCTGGTAGCCGTCCTGAGCACCCCGACGGCCGCGGCGCCCTGCGGCGCCTCTCGGCGCCAACTGCGCGAGCCGCTCCCCTGCCGCCTGACCGGCGTGGAGATCACCGCCAGGCATACCCGACGACGGCGGGTTGCAGGCCCGGTCCTGGCGGACCGGAAACCGGAAGCGGCCTCCGGCCGCACTGCCCAAAACCCCTTCTTCCTTCGGTGGGGGCCGAACAGGCTAGCGACGTGCTCGCTCCGGTCAAGTCCGGGCGCGGCTCGCAAAACATCATGCACACCCCGCATGATCTTTTCCTCGAAACCCCGCCCCCGGACTTGACCTCCACTGCGCGCGCCGCGGGACGAGTGAACTCGCCCCCACCGCCGAAAGAAGTGGGGAACGCCGCCACGCCCGCCCAGCCCGAGTCGGTCGGCGCAACCGTCGGCATCCGACGATCAAGATCATCAAACCGATGCCCGAACAGGGTGGACAAGGGTAGACCCAACAAGCAGAACCGGGTATAGTAATAGTTGTTCGGAGGGGACGGCGAACCCCCACCGCACACCACACACGAACCCCAAGGAGACGCATGGTCATCCATGGCGACCTTCAGCCAGCCGTCGAGGGATACGGCTGCGCGACGTGCGGCGTACCGCTGACGGTCATCACCGCGCAGGGCGAGAAGGCGTTTCTGCACCCTGCCCGCAGCCCCGAGGACCACGAACCCCAACCGGTGCCCCTTGCCCAACTCACCAACATGCAGTTGGTATGTGACTTCTGCTCCGCGCCGGACCCCGTGGCCAGCTTCACCTTCGGTAAGCTTGACGTGGCGATGACGACCGGCGAAGCCGGTATGCAAATGCACAACCTCGGCAGCAGTTGGGCCGCGTGCGAGAGCTGCGCCTGCCTGGTCGAACGGCGCGACGCCGAAGGGCTCACCCAGCGCTCCCACAAGCGGGCTCGCCGCCGCGGCGGGCCGGGAGCGCACATCCTGCGCCCGCTGCACCAAGCGCTGTTCGCGGCCACGCCCGGCACTCCCGTACGGCGACCCCTGGCGAGCAGCGCCACCACCCGCCCGGCCGACAGCCCCGCAACCGACGCCCCCGCCGCCCCCGAATTCCGGACGCTGCGCCCGCAGATGCTGCCCAAGGTGCGGGATCGGCTGGTGCGATTCTGGCGGACCTCCGGCCGGAACCACCTCCTGGACGCGCTCACCGCCGGGGAGACGTACAAGGTTCCGGGGCACATGCTCCCCGGCGCTGCCCTCGACGCGCCCGCCGCGACCGTCGACGCCGACAACACCGAGCCGATGCGGCAATACACCGCGCTCATGGCCAACCACGTCGAGAACGCGCGGATCTTCTGGATCGACCCCGACTTCACCACCCTCGCCGCGCACGCCGCGCGTGACCTTCCGGACGTGCGCATCGAGTCGGTCGAGATGCCCGCCCCGGACGGACTGCTCATCTGGCACACGCCGATCTACCGTCCGACCGAACCGCAAACCGGCGTCACGGTGCCGATCATCGCCGCGCAGTGGGGACCGGTCCCCGGCGGCGTCTGGGTCACGTTCTACACCCCTGCCGAAGTCCTGACACAGGGCCGCCAGCTCACCGAACGCCAGTTGCAAGAACTCCGCGAGCACATCGGATGGCTAGCGCCGGTCAGCACCGGCGCGGGGCTGCGCTTCGGTCAGCCCTACGCACCCGCCAGCGAACAAACCCGCCTCATGCTGTGCTCCCTGATCGCCACGTGGATCCTCACCACGCAGCCCGACGCGGAGATCACCGACGAACCAGCCGACAAGGCGACCCGCAAGGCGTACCAGCGCGCCAACCGGCCCGCCCCTCTCGTGCGGATCGTGCGGCTGCGCCGCAAGCAGCAGACGCCGCGCGCCACCAGCGACAAGAAGTCGACGCGTGTCTACACCCGCCGGTGGTGGGTGCCCGGATTCTTCCGGGAGAATCAGCCATGCGGCCCCGGCCGCACGCTGCGCCGCCGCACCTACGTGCGCGGACACGTCAAGGGGCCGGCTGACGCGCCGCTGATCCTCACTGACCGGGTACACGTGCTCGGCGACCCGACCAACCAGCACGAGCAATAGCGGCCACCCCGGAGGAGCCGCCATGCGCGGCTCCCCCGGGCGGCACCACTCATCGGACCGAACACGGTAGACACCCACCCCGAAACCGGGTATAGTAATAGTTGTTCAGGTGGGACGGCGAACCCCACCAGGACAACCACCGAACCCCAAGGAGTTTCTTGTGAGCAGTCGCCAGCTCGACGCCCTCCCCGACCGGGACGGCTACATCGTGCGCCTGGGGTGGGACCGCCCCCTGCGCAGCTTCTTCGCCCAGGTGATCAACCTCGGCGTACTGGACGAGGAGAGCCCCGACGCCATGCCCGTCTGGCTCGGCGCGGGAGAGACCGTTTCCAATCCGGAAACCGTCATCGAGGCCGTACGTCCGTACGCCGTTATCCCCGGCACCCTGCGCGCCGACCTGGAGGCGGATCGCGCCCGGGAGGGCACCCGGGCTCAGCCCGGATTCGCGCACACGGTGCCGGTGACGCCCGGCCCGGCCCCTCTCGAACTGACCGCCACCCTGACCTACCTGACCACCGGCGGCAGCCTGGTCACGTGCCCGCTGCGCATCTACCGCACCGGCATCTTCTCCATCACGGTCGTCGTCACCGACACAACCGCGCCCGTCCCGTCCCGATCGCGGCGCATCAGCCGCGCCCTGAGCCGCAGGACCACCCCGGGGCGGACGCCGGACACGGACCACGCCGCCGCCATCCACGCCCTGCTGCGCGCCGCCTTCGACGGGGAGCACGTCGAGCACATCCAGCACACGCCGCACGAGAGCGGCGATGTCTTCCACGCGTTCCGCATCGCCCACGACGGCGGCACGGTCCGCGAGGCTGTTCCGCTCGACGACATGCTACGTCGCTTCGGCGCGGACATCACCACGTAGGACCGGGCGCGCCCATCCCCGCCCACCCCGACCACCGGTGCCGGCCGGATCCTCCGGCCGGCACCACCTGAGCCAGAAAGACCCTCATGCCCGAGATTCCCATCCCGGTGATACTGCGGCACCGCCCGACCGTCGGCGGCCTGGTCGTGCCATGGATCACGATGCAGATGCCCGACGGCCGGTACCGGTTCGGAGCCATCGACGCCGAACGGCTCCTAGCGGCACTGACCGACCGCATCTGCCAAATCTGCGGCAACCCGATGTCCCAGCCGTTCGTCTTCGCCATGCGCGACGTCGACCTGTCCCGACTCATCTCGTCAGAGCCCGCCATGCACCCCGAGTGCGCCCGGTACAGCGTGGCCGCCTGCCCCATGCTCGCCGGCACCATGAGCCGCTACCGCGCCCAGGGGTCAGACTCCCCCGCGTCGGCGGGCGACCCGGCAGGCGTGCGGCCGGGCCACGCCGCCCACTCCTGGCGGCTGCTCTGGACCAGCGGTTACCGGCGAGTCTGGGATCCCCGGACGCGCACACCCGCCGCTCAGATCCCAATCACGCACCTGCACCGGGTGCAACGGATCAAGTCACCCACCACCGACCAGTAATCAGGCACACCCGGCGGCAGCCTCGTGCGGGCCGCCGCCGGGTGGTGGCGGGTTGCAGGCCCGGTCCTGGCGGACCGGAAACCGGAAGCGGCCTCCGGCCGCACTGCCCAAAACCCCTTCTTCCTTCGGTGGGGGCCGAACAGGCTAGCGACGTGCTCGCTCCGGTCAAGTCCGGGCGCGGCTCGCAAAACATCATGCACACCCCGCATGATCTTTTCCTCGAAACCCCGCCCCCGGACTTGACCTCCACTGCGCGCGCCGCGGGACGAGTGAACTCGCCCCCACCGCCGAAAGAAGTGGGGGACGCCGCCACGCCAGCACAGCCCGAGCCGGTCGGCGTAGCCGTCGGCATCCGACGATCAAAATCATCAAATTCGATGCCCGAACAGGGCAGACAAGGGTAGAACCAACTGGCAGAACCGGGTATAGTAAGAACTGTTCGGAGGGGACGGCGAACCCCCACCGCACACCACACACAAACCCCAACCGAGGGAGAGCACTCATGCTCAGCGCGTCCACGGCCCTGCTCGCAGTCACCACCGTCTCATGCCTCGCGCTCCTCGCGCGTAACGCGAAGCTCCACGCCGAACTCGCCAGCGCCCGCCACGACGCCGACCACGACCCGCTGACCGGGCTGCCGAACCGCCGCGCCCTGCTCCGGCACCTAGACATGCTGCTCGCCGACCACACCCGCCCGGTCGCCGTCACCCTGATCGATCTCAACCGCTTCAAGGACATCAACGACGAGCACGGCCACACCGCCGGAGACTTCGTGCTCTGCCAGGTGGCGGACACCCTGACGGCACTCGACCTCTGGCGCGCGAAGGTCGGCCGCATGGGAGGCGACGAGTTCCTGATCATCACCGACGACGGCATGCAGACCGCCCGCACCAACGCCGAGGCCGCCGCTCAAGCCCTCGACGCAACGACGGTCGCCCTCGGCGCAACGACCTTCGGTTGTTACGCCAGCCTCGGGCTCGCCATCGCGGACCACAACGACATGACCGCCGTCGACCTCATCCGCCGCGCAGACGCCGCCATGTACGCGGCCAAGCGACGCGGCGGCGGCGTCAAGGAGTGGCACCCGAACATCGGCGCGACCATCACCACGACGCGCCCGATACAGCGCCGCCGCTACCGCTAGTCAACCCGGTCGGGTGGCCCGAAGCACAGACACCGCGTCGGGCCACCCGGACGAAGAAAACCCGCACCGGTCACGCAACAGCATCGAGAGGGACGGCGAACCCCTCTCGGGTGCCCCCACCAAACCCCACAGCAGGAGTCCCCATGACAGCACCAGCCGAGCCCACCATGCTTCTCCCCACCCTGCCCACCGAGCAGCGCACACGCCACGTCCTACGCCTGCTCGACACCGCCCGCCGCCGCATGGCACAGACCCTCACCGTCCTGCGCCTCTGCCCTCACGCCCCAGCGTGGCCCACCACGCCCACGAACGACACCGCCGCCGCCATCGAGCTACGCGCCGCCACCGTCGCCCTGATCAAGTACGCCCGGCGGCACCACTGCGACGCCTGCAACCCCGGCCGCATGCGACACACCCTGCGCCTGGCCGCCCTCCTGCTCGACCTGTGGCAGAACGGCAAACACCACGTACAGCGACCCGACCTGTACTCCGTCACGCTCGCCCACCGCGCCGAACGGCACTTCGGCGACACCGCCGGATGGATCACCACCGGCGACCACCGCCGCCTTCTCGGTCAAACCGACTGATCGACGCGCCGCCCGGCCGCCACCCCGGCGGCCGGGCCGCCGCACCGCGACGGCGTCGACGCGCATCGAGCACGCCGCCACCGGCTACCGCTCCCGCCCCTCACCCACACCGCAACGGAAGGCAGAACCGTGACCTCCCTCAGCCCCGCCGACCAGGCGACCATCGCCCACGTCTGCCAGGACTGGACCGCCGCCTACTCCGCCCCGCCGGTCAGCCTGCCCACGATCATCGTCGTTCGCTACCTCACTGACGACCACCTCGAAGACCTCACCGCGCGCCACGACCGAGCAACGATCCTGCGCGCCGTCACCGCACACCTCACCGCCCACCCCGAAGACCTCACCGCACCCCGCATCAGCCACCGGGAACGCCTTAACCGCCAGGCCGACCGCAACGCCCGCGCCGACGCGCACCTGACCGCCGCACTCCACCACCACACGGCAGCCCAGCCGTACGAAACCCTGGCCCTGATCGACCGCGCGGAACTCGCCTCACCCACCCACAAGGACTACGACCGGTACCGCCGCGCCGTCTACCGCAACCTGCCGCCCCTCACCCCGACCGACCTCACCGGCACCGGACTGCGCCACCGCATCACGCTGCCCCTGGCCTACCCGCACCCCGGGCCGCCCGTGATGTACCACGGCAGCACCGCCCGGCGCTGGGTCTACCCCGGCCACCGCGTCATCCACGGCAACTGGCCCGCCGCCATCCCCGAGCACTGCACCGCCACCGACGACGAACTCATGGAATGGAACGCCGCAGGCACCGTTCGCGTCTGCACCGGCTGCGGACTCGACGACACCTAGACACCGCAGCCCCACACGCTGGCCGGTCCGGATCACCACCCGGACCGGCCAGCCCTCCACCAGCTCACGCCCCGACGTCACCAGACACAGCAACACCAGCAGCGCCCGAGCCCGCATCCCCCGGCCCCGGACCCGATCTCGGCCCCGGTCTCGCCACCGCCGACCGCCGACGACGAGGCAGCACCTCGCCCAGCTCCGCGATCCGCGCCCGCACCGCCGCGCCGTCCGCACCACGCCGATACGACCGCACCCGCGCCACATCCACCCCGGTCAAATCCGCTGCCAGGCCATCGTCGCGGAGCACCGTCGCCAGCACCGCCACGGCCAAGCCGTGCGCCGCCGCAGCCGCGTCGACCTCCTGATCCAGCCGCGCTACGGCTTCCTGCCGCCGGCGCTGCGCGTCCTGCACCGTGCCGGCGGCCTGTTCGACCGCTCGCACCGCCCGCAGCTCCAACTCCTGCCGCCGCCGCAACGCCCGCGTCGCGTCATTCCCCGTTTTACTCGCCATTTCCCGACAGTAACGACTGCCCGGTTCCACCCACCAGCCTAAACCCTTAACCGATTCTCGGAATCGTTCGAGGCTAGCCAGATTTCCCAACTCACCTACCGCACCCGTTCAGTTTTGGCTACAGCACGGCTGACCTGCCCAGACCATTACCGGCCCGCCCCTTGTCCAGTTACAGGGGACACACCCCCTTGCATTCTCGACTGCCGCTTCCGTAGTTGATCTTCTACGGTCGGGGCATGCTGACCGTCACGCGCATCTCGCCCGGCGACGGTTACCGCTATGTCATGGAACAGGTCGCCGCCGGCCGTCATGACCTGCGCCCTCTCGGCGACACCGGCCCGACGCCCTACTACATCAACCACACCGCGCGCGGTGAGAGCCCCGGCTGGTGGGCCGGCAACGGCGCCGCGGTCCTCGGCGTCAGCGGCTGGGTCACCGAACAACAGATGCGCTATCTCATCGGCCAGGGACGGCATCCCACCACGGGATTCCGGCTCGGCCAGAAATGGCGGATCTACGCGCCGATGACCGACGAATACCGCGACGAAGCGGTCCGGCGCGCGCTGGCGCACCTGCCCGATGACGCCACCGTGGAACAGCGCGACTCGATATGGCAGCGCATCATGAACGCCCCCGAACGTCGGGCCGTGTCCGCCTACGACGTCACCGTCTCCCCCGTGAAGTCCGTATCGCTGCTGTGGGCTTTCGGCGACGACACGGTCAAGCAGGATGTCGTCGCCGCGCACCACGCCGGGGTACGCGCGCTGCTCGATCACCTCCAGCGGCACGGGGCCTTCACCCGCGCCGGCGCCTCCGGTGTCCGTCAGCTCGACACGGCAGGGCTGGCCGCGCTGGTCTTCGACCACCGGCTCAGCCGCGAACGCGACCCGCAGCTGCACTCACACATCGTCGTGTCCGCGAAGGTCAAAACCGTCGACAGCAACGGCAACCCGCAGTGGCTGGCACTGGACGGACGGGCCTTCTACCGCGCGACCGTCGGCGGCAGGATCGCCTACGAACGCGCGCTCGAACTCGAACTACACCAGCGCCGGGGCGTCACCTTCGCCGCCCGCGACGACTCCGGCATCCGGGAGATCGTCGGCTTCAGCGAGGCGTCGCTGCGTCACTACGGCAAGCGGCGCGGCGCCATCACCGAGGAGATGGACCGCCGTGTCGACCGCACCGGACCCGCCCGTTCGCCGGCGGCGCAGTGGCGCCGACGCGCCCAGGACGCGACCCTGCGGACCCGCCGCCCGGCCACCGGCGCGGAGTCCACCGAGCAGGCCGTGCAGCGATGGCTGGCCGAGGACCGCACCGCCGGGCTCGACACCCCCGGCCAGGTACGCCGGATCCTCACCGGCGACGTGCACGACACCACCGCCGACGCGGCGCGGCGTGTCCTGCGCCGCGCCCGCCAGCTCAACCCGGCCGGCGTCGACGAGGAAACACTGCACGCCGCCGCCGACCAACTCCGGATCGCCGGGCCCGACCGCGACCGGGTCATCGACACGGCCGTACGCGCCGACGCGCGCCTGGCGCTCGCCCGCGCCGTACACACCCTCGGCCGCGAGCGGGCCGTGTTCGGCCGCGAACACCTCGAACTGGCCATCGGCCGGGTCCTCGACATCACCCCCGGTACCTCGCCGACGGCGGACTGGCAGCGCGTGCAGACCCTCGCCGGTGAGGCCATCGCCAAGAACCTCGGTGGGCTGCGAGTGCTGACACCTCCCGCCCTCGTGCAGTGGGGACCGACACTGCTGCGCGACAGCGATCAGCACAGCGAATACACCCGCCACCGCGACCTGCAGATGACCACCCACGCCGTCCTCGCCGCCGAAAAGGAAGTCATCACCTACGCCGGCCGCCGCGGCGCCCAACCAGCCGCCGACACCGCGATCCACGCCGCCACCACCATGTTCCGGTTGTCGCCGGAGAAGGCCGACGCGCTGCGGTTCCTCGTCGGCGACGACCGGCGCGTCACCGGCGTCGTCGGACCCGCCGGCACCGGCAAGACCTACCTCCAACGCGCCGTCGTCGCCGCCGCCCAGCACACCGGCGTGCCGGTGCTCGGTCTCACCGTCGGGCAGTCCGCCGCGCAGCTGCTCGCCGACGCCACCCGCCAACCCGACGGCACGACGCTGCGCACCGAGAACATCGCCCGGTGGCTGCACTCCCACGACCGGCCGCCGCCCGGCACCCGCGCCGCCCACTGGCGCTTCGCACCTGGGCAGTGGGTCATCATCGACGAGGCGTCGCAGGTGTCCAGCCACGACCTCGCCCGCCTCGTCACCCAACTCGACGCCGTCGGCGGCCGGCTCATCCTCGTCGGTGACCCCGCGCAAATCTCCGCCGTCGGGCCCGGCGGACTGTTCCGCTACCTCGACAGTCTCGGCGCCACCACCCACCTCACCCAGGTCCACCGGTTCTCCGACACGTGGGAGGCAGCGGCGTCGCTGCGGCTGCGCACCGGCGACCTCACCGTCCTGCACGAATACGACCGCCGCGGCCGGCTCCACGGCGGCCACCGCACCCTGCTCATCGGTCAGATGCTCGACCGGTGGGCCGCCGACATGGCCACCGGACACCCCAGCATGATGCTCGTCGAAACCGGCGACGAAGCCGCCGACATCGCCCGCCGCGCCCGCGACATCCTCCTACAAGCTAGCCTCGTCCGCACCGGCCCCGCCGTGCGCCTGCGCGACGGCAACCACGCCAGCGTCGGCGACGTCATCGTCACCCGCCGCAACGACCGACGGATCGGCGCCGGCGGCGCGTTCGTCGCCAACCGCGACCGATGGCGCGTCGACGCGGTCACCCGCGCCGGGCGGCTGCAGGTCACCAACCTGCGCACCGACGCGAGCACCGTGCTGCCCGCCGCGTACGTCGCGCGGCACGTCCAGCTCGCCTACGCCCTCACCGTCGACTCCGTCCAAGGGCAGACCGTGCACACCGCCCGCGCGCTCGTCGACGACAGCACCACCCTCGCGCGGCTGTACGTCATGCTCACCCGCGGCCACACCCTCAACGAGGCGTACGTCGTCACCGACGACCACCCCCGCGAAGGCACCCCACCCCAGCTACCCACCGCCCGCGTCGCCGTCCTGGCCGACATCATGCGCCGCACCGCACCCGACCGCTCCGCCACCGAAACCGAACACCAACTCTGGGCCGACGTCGACGCCCTGCACACCTGGACACCCATCTACGACGACCTGTCCGCCCGCGCCCGCATCCCCGAATACCTGACCATCGTCGCCGGCATCAGCGGACAGACCCTCGCCGACCGGCTCGCCCGCGACCTCGCGCTACCCGCGCTCATCGCCCGCCTCACCACCCTGCGCGAAGCCGGCCACAACCCCGCCGACGTGCTGCGCCGCGCGATCCGGCCCCGGGAAATCGACTCCGCCGACGACATCGCCGCCGTGCTGTCCTGGCGCATCGATCGCCTCACCAACCGCGCCACCGCCGACCCCACCATCGCCACCACCCCCGCGCTCGCCGCGTCCTACACCGACCGCCTGCCCGCCGACCTCACCGGCGACGTCGGCGACGCCCTGCGCCAGGTCGCCGCCATCTGCGACCGCCGCGTCACCGCCCTGGCCGACCTCGCCGCCGAGCACCAACCGGCCTGGGCCCACGCCCTCGGCGCCGTCCCCCAAGACCAGGCCGGCCGCGACCAGTGGCTCGCCCGCGCCGAAATCGTCGTCACCTACCGCGACCGGTACCAGCTCACCAGCGACCACCCCATCGGGCCCGAACCGTCCACCGGCGACATCACCCGCTGGAACGCCTGGCACCGCGCCCGCGTCGCACTCGGCGCCGCCACCCTCGCCGGCCATCTCACCACCACCGACGACACCGAACTCGCGCGACTCGTCACCGCGCAGCAGAACATCGACGCCACCGCCCCGGCCTACGTCGCCGACCAACTCCGCGACGCGCACCTCGACCTCACCGACGCCGAGCACCGCCACCACGACCTCACCCTGCTCCTCGCCGCCATCACCACCGCCGGCCACCGCGCCACCGCCCACGCCCACCACCTGCGGCCCCGCTGGTGGCACCGCGGGCCCTCCCGCGCCCGCACGCTCGCCGCCCAGCAGGAAGCGCACCAGCGCGCCGCAGCCGCAGCCGGCCACCACGCCAACCTCAGCGCGAAACTCGCCACCCTCAACGCTGTCATCGACCAACGCCGCGACCGCGTCACCGACCTCGAAGCCCGCCACAGCCACTGGCGGCACTGGTACACCGGAGCCCTGCCCACCCGCTACGCCGGCCTCGCCGCCGCCGCCGAACAAACCCGCCGCGCCGCAGCACGCCGCACCAACCTGGCCGACGCCGTCGCCGCCACCACCGCCCGCGTCCGCGCCATCGACGACACCCGCCCCCAACCCCACACCGCGCCCGTCACCGCGCACCACGCACAACAGGCCGACGCCGCCCGACGCCGCACCAGCCCCACACCTGACCCCACAGCCGCCGACGGAACGGAACTCGACTGATGCCCACCTACCCGACCGCCTTCGTCGACGAGTCCTGGCTGCAACAACGCGGCAGCCCCGGCGCCTACCTCATGGCCGCCGTCATCATTGACCAAGACGACGTCCCCGCCGCCGAAGCCGCCGCCAGCGCCGCCGCCGGAATCCACGACGCCTACCACTCCACCGCGCTGTATCACCGCGGGCACGTCGGCACCATCGAGAAGATGCTCGACGTCGTCGCCGAACACGCCGGCTGGAGCGTCGTCTCCGCGCAAGTCCCCCTCAACGCCGGCACCCCAGACTCCTCACCACCCGGCCCTCAACACATCCGCTCCCACCTGGAAAACCAACGCGAACACGCCCGACAGGTCAGCCTCGAACGCCTCCTGCGCTACCTCAACAGCCAGCGAGTCCGCGACGTCTACCTCGAAAGCCGCGCCAGCCCCGCAGAATGGCAGCAAGCACGCGACGCCGGCAGCCGCCTGCCCCACACCGACCGCAACGACATCCGCGCCTACCGACGCCTCCTCGACCACGGCGCCATCAGCCACCGCATGCGCCTCATCCACGTCGACGGCCGCAACGACCCGGGACTCTGGATGGCCGACGCCGTCGCCTGGTCCGCCGGCCGCGCCATCCGCGCCGACGAACCGCAATGGTTCAACCGCGTAGCCGACGTCGCCACCATCATCGAAGCGTCAACCGGCACCGAACTGCACCTCAACGAGAGAGGGGCCGCTCCACCAGACGGCGAACGCGACCCCCACAACCTGAGCCAAAGCGCCCAAGCCATGTCCTCACCGACAGTGTACTCCGCCAGCCCAGAACCCCACCAGGCCGGCGCGATCCTGCACAGCCTCGTCGCCCAAGCCGACCAGGCTAGAATACCAGCCCCCGATCACCTGACCCGCGAGGTGCTCGGCTACGTACGGCACATCGCCGAACGCGTGGAACAACTCAGCGAAACCGTCCACCAAATACTTCCACGACCCACCACAGCGCCGCAGACACCAGACAGCAAACCCCCGGCACCCCACCCCCGCAGCGATCTGCAGGACAACGTCAGGCCAACCAGTCAACCCGAAATCGGAGAATAGAAACAGCGCCGACCCCACCTCACCAAGCGCGCCACACCACATGGACCGTCGTTGCCACCCGCGGCAATGGCCGCTAGCCCCAACGCCGTTCAGTTAGGCCCTCGACCGCCGGCGGCTGCTCCGGATCGGGATCCGATCGCCGTGGTCCTTCAGGGCCTTTCGCGGACACGCGAAGCAGGGTCTCGATGCGGGTGACCCGAAACCGGCGCCCGAGCACGGTGAGGTCGTCGACGGGGTTGGCGTCAAGGTCGTCGGCGGCCTGCCGGTAAAGGACCGCCTGCTCGTCGCTGAGCCGGAGCAGGCGCGGTTCGAGGTAGCGCAGACCGAACGCGATCTCGTCGCGGGCCAACTGCGGCGTAGCCACCGCCCGACTGTAGGGCCGCCACGAACCGCCGACGCTCTCGGCAGCCGCGTAACGGACCGGCAGCACCACCCCGATCGGGTGGGACGTGACGGCGCCGACGCTGTCGGCGTAGACATCGGAGGGCACCTGCGCGCGGGGATAGTGCGCGGTCAACAGCTCCACCCGCAACATCGCCTCACTCGCCCCGGTCGACGCGCCCGGGTCGACGAGAATCTCCTCGTCCAGGAAGCTGTCGTGATCGTCCGCGTCACGCGGATCCCGGTCGGTGGGCCGGGGCGGCTCAGGGCCGTCCGGACCAAATCTCGCGAACGTATCCACCCGCACGATCCGGTGCTCCCTGCCGGCCACCACCACCTCGTCGGTCTTCTCCCGGTCCAGCACGTTGACCACGGCCGTCAACTCCGCGGCCAGCCCGGCGTCGTCGGTCTCATCCAGTCGTTCGCGCAGCCGATGCGCGAGGGTGTCCCGCGCCGCCTGCGGCGTATCCGACACCACGGCATACACCTGCCAGCACCCGGCGTCAGCCTGTACCGCATGCCCGAACAACGGGGCCCCGACCCGGACCCGCGGGTAGGCGACGGCCCGCCGCGCCGCGTCGTCCTCCGTGACCGCGCCGACCGGGTCGTCGCGCCGGTGAACCCGCAGGACCACCGGCATGGCCTTCTTCTCGTCACCCATGGCGACCATTCTGTGACCGCTACGGGCGATCGGAGGCGCTGGCGCGCCCACGCGGCGCCGCCTCCTCGTCGCGTGGCGGCGGGCCGACCGTTGGCGAGCGGGAAGCAGACGCTCGACAACCTCGCCGGCCGGGCCACTCGACGTCTGCCTTGAGCCAGCCACAGTGCACCGCCGCCACGCGACCGCCAAGGGCGGCAACGACCGGTAGTAGGCGCTAGCCGTTGCGTACCGTCGGGGCATGGACGCGTTGCTGCGAGGCGGGCCCGGGGACGGCCAGACTGTGCCCGCAGGCGGCGAATCCCTCGTGTGGAGGGCCTGTCTCTACGAACTCACCGGCGACCGGCACCACCAGCGCGACGGCCGGATCCTGCGCATCTACCGGCACCGTCCCGACTGTTGCGAACCACGCGACCGCGGTAGCCAGGACCGATGCGAATGACTCTCCACCTGCCACTTCACCTCCACAAGACGATCGAACGTGTGTACGATCGCGGGCGTGTCGGAGGAGGTTGCGCAGCGGTGGTGGAACGGTCTCTGGGGACGACTGAGCCGGCGCGACGTGTGGCTGATCCGCCAGACGCGATGGAAGGTCGTCGCCCGCGCCGGCGACACCGAGACGGGGAAGATGCTGCTCTGGACGTACGACTCACGCGACGAAGCCGACACGATGGTCGACCGTCTTCTGAATGCTGACGCCGCCGGCCAGTGGCGCGAACTGCAAGGCGGGCTGCCTCCTCGCCAGGCCGGCGGCGGCGACATGCCGCGACGGCGAGCACGCTGACGGCCCGCCGCGGATCGAACGTGCCGCCGCGCCGTTGGCCGCGGGATGCGGCACCTCGGAAGTCACAGAACTGGGCGCCTGGTCAGCGCCCTGCCTGCTCCTGATACTCGGCCACGATGTCCGCGGAATCCGTCCCCGGTCCGACAGCTCCTTGCCGACCGCTTTGCCCAGAGTCAACTATAGTTGCCGATGACCGGTTGTACGGGTGTACGACCAGCCGATACAGCATGGGAGGACTCTCCGGCTCCTTCCCTCGCCCCCAGCTGCGGAGTACCCCCACGTGCGTGGGGATGACGTGCCTGCTGGCGGTTCCGATGCTGCTGATCGCGGAGCACCCCCACGTGCGTGGGGAGGATCCGGACACGGTGCGGGCGGCGTGGCAGTCGGACGGAGCACCCCCACATGCGTGGGGAGCACTTGCCCTGCTTGTCTCGCTTGCCTCGGAGATCCGGAGCACCCCCACGTGCATGGGGAGGACCGGGCCGAGGGATGGCACTCCTACCGCAACCCCGGAGCACCCCCACGTGCGTGGGGAGGACGCGACGCTCATCATCCCGGCCTAGCCGATGTACGGAGCACCCCCACGTGCGTGGGGAGAACGGCGTCGTCTCCGCCAGCTCCTGGGGCGTGGCCGGAGCACCCCCACGTGCGTGGGGAGGACTCTCGATTGGTCATCTGCCGGGGCTCGATGCCCGGAGCATTCCCACGTGCGTGGGGAGGACGTCCATCGCGACCCGGTTGCCGGCCCAGATCGCGGAGCACCCCCACGTGCATGGGGAGGACGGCCCCGGCCTCCCGGGAGTCGTCAGAGGCATCGGAGCACCCCCACGTGCGTGGGGAGGACGCCGTCGGCGAGCGCGCCGAGGCGGGCGAAGCCGGAGCACCCCCACGTGCGTGGGGAGGACATCCACCGGTACATCGGATGCCGGGCGTGGCCCGGAGCACCCCCACGTGCGTGGGGAGGACTAGTTCACCTGGTCGAAGCACGACGGGTCGGGCGGAGCACCCCCACGTGCGTGGGGAGGACGGCGGCGGGCCATGTCGGCGGAGTTGGCGGGGCGGAGCACCCCCACGTGCGTGGGGAGGACGCGGCGGCAAGCTGGTCGAGCACCGCGGCGTGCGGAGCACCCCCACGTGCGTGGGGAGGACGCCGACGCCGTGTACACGCCGCCCCAGCCGAGGGGAGCACCCCCACGTGCGTGGGGAGGACCACCCCTCCGGATCCTGCTCCGGATCGACCGGCGGAGCACCCCCACGTGCGTGGGGAGGACCCGCCGCCAGGGACGAGGAACCACGCCCGCGGCGGAGCACCCCCACGTGCGTGGGGAGGACACTTCGCGAGCTGCGGCTTTACCAGCCTTCCGGCCAGATTTCTTCGACCGGCTCTTCGACGGCGCGTTGGTCTTCCTTGGGGCTCATCGCCACGAGGGTGAGGCCGTCGAAGTCGAGCGGGCGGCGTCGGCGCTCTCCTGCTGTCCGTAGCGAGAAGCCTTGTTCGGTGTCGTCCGGATGGATGAGGACGGCAGCGCCGTCGCCCACAACGGCGCTTGCGGCATTCCAGAGTTCGTCGCGGACTTTGGCCGAGAGCGTGCCGACGAATATGCCGGGGGTCACTTCGATCATCCAGCGGCTGAGTGCGCCTCGCAGGTGGTCGGGGACGGCGGTGGTGGCGAGGACGACCATCGAGGCCATGTCAGTCCCAGGGGTCCGAGCCGTAGTTGACCCCGGACGGCATGGCGCCCATCTCTGGATCCCAGAGCGAGGTGACTTCGGCAGCGGGTTGACGCTGCTTGGCTGCGCTGTCGGGGTCGAGCAGGCGCTGGATGTCGGCGACGATTGTCGGCATCAGCTTGAGCAGCCGGAACTCGTCTCGCAGCTTGCGTCGTACGTCTCGTTCGGGTTGGGCGGAGGTGCTCAGGGAGAAGGCGAGCGGCACGGTGACCTTGGCTTTGTAGAGGTCGGCGATGTCGTACACGAAGGCGTGCTGAGTGCCGCTGTGCACGAAGCCGAGCGCTGGCGAGCAGCCCAGGGCGAGGATGACGGCGTGCACTACGCCGTAGAGGCTGGCGCTGGCTGCGGACAGCGCCAGGTTGACCGGGTCCTGGGTGTCCCAGGCGTCGGGGTCGTAGTTGCGGCGGAACTTGCCGGTTCGGTACTTCTGTGCCATCAGCCGGTAGAGCGCCTTCATGCGCTGGCCCTCCATGCCGCGAAGCTGGGCCAGCGTGGTGCCTTCGGCTACGGACTCGCCGAAGCGATGCTCGTACATGCGTGTCGCCACCTGTAGCCGGCTGTGGTCGTCAGCCCAGCTCCGGGCCTGCTTCTCCAGCCAGTTGGTGGTGAGGGAGGTGGGGGTGATGCCGGCGTAGCAGCGGACCCCGCCGGAGCCGACGCAGACGACTGTGGTGCCGTGGCGGGCCAGGGTGGACAGGGCACGGTGGGTGATCGAGGTGCCGGGGCCGAGGAGGAGGCAACTGATGGCAGCGGTGGGCAGGTAGACGCGTTCGGTTCCTTTCGGGGTGTCGACCTGCGCGAGGACGCCTGTGTCGTCCTGGACGATGCGGACGATGTCGGCGTAGAGGAAGCTCAGCGAGTCCGCCACTCGGGGCAGCATGGCCAGGGTCGGCGCGGCGAGCCGCTGTCGGGCGTTGGCGCTCACCGCATCGGGGCGAGGCTGAGCAGTCCGCAGCCGAACGAGCGCCCGCGACCGATGCCGCTGAGCACGGAGGCGCGCACCCGGTCGGCGTCGGCAATCACGGCCTGCCCCTCGAAGAGGGTGATGGCGTGGCGTACCGGAACGGCACGGCCGCGGGCGGCCGGCTGCGGCTGGGCACGCAGGTGGCGCAGTTCGAGGCCGGCGGTCTCGGCTTTGCGCTGCCACCACTGCTCGGCCTGCTGACCGGACAACGCGACGATCTTGCCGGCGCTGTCGCCCTTCCACGCTCGCTTGGACGCGTTGGCGGCGATCCGGTAGTGCACCGGCATGCCGGCAACCAGCGCCTTGAGTAGTGGACTGACGTCGCGGGTGTCGACGGTGCCGTAGCCGTCCGGCAGCCGGGCCGGGTCCGGTGGCAGGGTCGTCTGAATCAGCAGTACCGGACCGGAGGTCGTGTGATCGAGCCGGAAGAGGACACCCGCGTGCTGCCGTGGCTGCTCGCCCAGGTCGTTTGGCACCAGCGACATCACCCTGCGGTGCACGGCGGTGATGTCGCGCAGATCCCGTCGCGCCGCCGGGTGGCGGAGGTCGGGTGCGATTCGGGTCAGCCAGGCGGTCACGTGCGGACTCCTCGCAGATGCTCGTCCAGTGCGTCCAGATATTCCGCGCCGATGCCTGCGCACAGAGCGGCTGGCAAGCTGCGGCTGCTGACGTGGACCTCACGGGTCAGGAAGCGCCGGCTCGCACGCAGCTCCCCCGCCGCCGAATCAAGATCCACGGGTACGTCGTTGAGCGTCATCCGGCTCGCGGTGCCATCGCCGCCCGGCTCTCCCATCACGAAGTCCACGCTGACGAAGTCCGCCTCGCGCTTGCGGCGGACTCGGTTGAGAGGCAGGTGTTCCAGGCTGCCGACGGCGTCGGCGATCGGGCCGGACAGCACGAACGGATGTTCCACCGGGCAGGAGCGGCGTCCCAGGTACGGAGCCCACACGGGATTCGCCAGCGCCTCGTGTACTTGGCCGACCAGCACGTCCGGACCGGTGACCGCAACGGTGAACACGGCGTCGGCCAGGTAGAACCGGCGCGAGACGATCGTGCCGGCGCCTGCCCCCCGCCGTTTGCCGTCCGCTGTGGGCACGGTCCGCTCCGGCGGCAGGCCACCGCCGACGGTGTGGAAGTCGTACATGACGATGCCGGGCCGGTCGACCCGAACGGTGAACTCCAGAGCCGCAAGGTCGCTCACCGACTCACCGCGACGCCGACCTTGGGCGGCGGCGATGATGCCGATCATCGCCGAGCGGGTCGGGACGGTGGCGGTGTCCCGGACGCTGAACGTGCTGTGGTCACCCCACGACTGCATCGGCCCGGCCAACCGCAGCAGCAGACCCGTCATTCCGCCCTCACGCGTTCGACGGCGGCAGCGATCAGGGCGTCGAAGCTCGGCCGGCTCTCACCGAACTGTTCCAACCCCTTGTCGTCGATGCTGGCGTACCCGTGGTAGATCAACCCACGGTCGCCGATCAGCCGGTAGATCCGGCCGGCGTAGTCGGCAAGTTGCCGGCGCGACGGATCGGCGTAACCGCTGTCGAGCGTGGCCCGGATCGGCACCTCGAAAGCGCTGGCGAGCGACACCGGCCGGTCGCCACGGACGGCGATGTAGGCTAGGTCGGGGACGGTGAACGGCGCGGTGGAGTTCTTCTTCGCCTGCGGCATGGCAGTGATGAACGCCGACAGGAACGCCGAGGTCAACTCAACCGCCGTGGCGGCGTCACCGAGGTTGTCGACGAGGTCCCGCAGGTTGACGCTGGCGTACCGGTAGAACGTGCCGGTGCTGAACTCGGCACTGTTCATGTGCCCGCTGCCGGCCTGGTCGGATTCCTGCTTCAAGTCGTCCACGGCGGTGAAGAAGTCGACCTGCGGATCCGTGCCGTGGGTGGTGAACGCATGCGCGACCTGCACCGCGCCGTCCACGTTCGTGCCAGGCAGTTCCGCCAGCATCCGGCCGAACAGGTTGATCACGTCGTTGCGGCGGGCCATCGCCGCGCGCACGGCGTCGGCCGGAAGCGACGCCTCGCCCTTCTTCAGCTTGACCGTACCGGCGTGCAGACCGACGAGCCGGTCACGCTGCTGCACACAGACGTCGGCCAGCTCGTCGAAGGCCCGCTCCGGCAGGTAGAACAGCACCTGCGCCTCGCCGGACTCCTTGTCGACCTTGAAGCCATCGGTCTTGACCGCGATCGTGGCGAGCGTCGCCATGACCTGTGCGGCGGCGAACGCCGCCAGCTCCGTCTCCCAGCCCTGCCTTACCAGCCGCGCCTGGACGGCGTGCGGTAGCTGCCGGGTCCGCTTGGCCGCGTCACCGGACGACGCCTCCAACTCGTGCCGTACGGCCCGCTTCCAGCTCTGGCTGGA
This sequence comes from Micromonospora sp. CNB394, assembly GCF_000374985.1. Taxonomy (NCBI): domain Bacteria; kingdom Bacillati; phylum Actinomycetota; class Actinomycetes; order Micromonosporales; family Micromonosporaceae; genus Micromonospora; species Micromonospora sp. CNB394. The sequence goes on from NZ_KB895847.1 coordinate 21,360, forward strand.
GACCCGGGTACGGTCCGCGTCCCCGAAACGCACCGTCTTGGGCGAGCCCAGGTCGTCGCGGTTGAGATTGGCGTACGGCACGGTTTGCAGCAGGTGGATGTCGATGTAGCGGGCGGTCATGCTGATTCCTCCAGGCTCGGGTGGTGCTGCTTCTCGGCACGGCGGTCGGCATCGTGCAGGGTGCGGTAAAACGACTGAAGCCAGGAACTGGCGACCTGGTCGCGGTAGTACCGCCACCGGCAGAGGTCGTCGAGAAGCTGCGCCCAGTCCACCTGGGACTCGACCGCGCCGAGGTGCCGAACAACGCCGGCCAGGTGCCGATAGACGCCCGGGTAGCCTTGGCGGACCAGCAGATGCAACCGCTTCTCGGCGGTGGCCCGGTTCATCGCGCGGCGTCCCGGTCCTGGCCGGCACACCGCCCAGGCCAACGACTGGCCCAGGTTGGGCCGGCTTTCCCGCCCGGTGTCACCGGTCGCTGAATCCTCGGCCTCGTCGGCTTCGACGGTCTCGTCGGTACGGTCGATGATCGGCCGGTCCCGAACCGTCGCAGCGATCATCGCCGCGACAGCGTAATAGGCGTACTCCTGGTCCTGTCGCATCGACGGCCGCAGCAGCGGGGCGACGACGGCGTGCATGGTGTGCGCCTGCTCGGGCGGACGACGCAGCCCGCGGCGCAGCGCCGCACGCCGGCCACGGTCGCGGAGGCACTGCTCAGTGATCCGCCGCACGAAGGCGTCGGAGTTCCTTTCCTCGGTTTCCACGGAGGTCATGTAGCGGATCCCTTCTTCGATGTGGTTGACAGCAGCCGATGCGCCGTCTGCACCGCCCGTACCAACCGTGGTGAGCTGACGTCCCCCGCCGCACGGTCGATGGCCTCGTGCGCCAGCCGGGCGAAGGATCTGCCGCCCTCGGAGAACCGGACGTCCTTGACGTGCTCCCAGAACACCGCCTCGGCCCGCGACCAGTAGTACGCCTCGCCTACACGTGCCCACGGACCTTCCCGATCCTTGACGTTGACTGCCTCACGCCAGGCTTGTCGCAGCACGAAACCGACACGCCGGCCGACCGACTCGGCCGACCGGGTCAGCGCCGCCACTCCGTGGGCGGTCGCCGGATCACGCTCCCGCAGCCAGCCCAGGATCGGCGGGGTCACGGCGGTGAACCACTGCCGGTCCTTGGCCTGCCCGTCCTGGTCGAAGCCGTACGCGCGGACCCGCCCGTCGAGTTCGAGATCCGCCGCGGTGGCCATGATGTCGGGGCGATGGCTCTGGACCTCACTGGTGCCGCCCAGCAGGGAATCGACGTCCCGCCACAACGCCCGGGATCCGTCAGCCGGCAACTGGTACCAACCGCCTTCCTTGTTCTGCCGGTGCACGACGTACGGGTCGCGAACTGACGCACCGGGAAGCCGCCACGCCCAGGTGACGTAGGCGTCCGTCACCGCCGCACCGGTGGCGTGCGGAACCAGCAGCACCGCATGCCGGGCGCGGCCGGTCAACGCGCCACACGGCCAGGACACGTCGCCCGGGTCACCCAACGGATCCGGTAGGTCATCGCGCTCCCAGGGGCACAGGTCAGGCCCCTCGTCCTGCCCCGACACCCGCGGGGGCACGCCTACCACCAGCGACTCGAACAAGTTCTCCCCGAGCGGGTGATACGACATGGCGCCCCGCAACGGGCCGGCGTTGCTGTTGGCGAACTTCTGCCCGGCCACCTCGCGGCTGCTGCATCTTCCGGAAGCGCCGTAGTACAACTGCGCGATCAGGTACCACGCCGCCTGTCCGGGTGCCAGGGCCGCCGGGTCTGCGTCCGTGTGGTGGCCGAACCACACCTGCGTGTTGCCGGCCGGACGGTCGAAAACCAGCTTGTTGACTCCCGAGGACTTCGGACACTCGGTGGCGAGCCGCGGATCCTGCATCCACGGCCGACGAGAGTCGAACAGGTCGAACCGGCCGCGATACTTCTCGAAGTAGGCGTCCACGTCGTCCGCGACGAAACCGCCCCGGTCGAGCACCTGCTCCTGCCGCTGCCGCCATCGGTCCCCGCGCAGGGCGTCGAGGCCGGTCACGCGGGCGGTAATCGCGTACAGGATCCGCCACAGCCCCGACGCGGCCGGCGGCACCGGAAGCACGAGATCGTCGAACTCCGCAGCCCGGACGAACAACTCACGGAGCCCGACCAACTCGGACTCACCGCCGGCCGTCACCGGTATCCACGGTCGATCAATGAGATCGAAAAATATCATCATTTAGCTTGACTCCTGAAGGCAGACCGCATGAGGTTGCCGAGTCGATGGCTCGATGCGAAGCCTCATGTCAGATGAATGACTCCACCATCGGCTCATCCCACACCTATGGAGGTGACAACGAGTCCGAGCTCTACATCGAGATGAGCCGATCGGTTTCCCCACACGGCCGCTCCGGGGCCAAGGGGACTGATCGGCATCCAAAGCGGCCGGATTTCTTTGAGCCAGGTGTTCTCACTCCATGCCGCCGGCAACTCGGTTGAGGGCTCGTGTCCCCGGATCAGGTCAGCACGAACCGGGATCGTCTCTTCGAGGATCGCCCGTACCTCGTCGTTCCGGAACCGGCCGTCACGCCTGGAACCGTGCTGTGGGAGCGGAGTCCGGCGCTCGGTGTCGAGCCACTGGCCGCCGTCCGGGTCGAGGTAGCAGCAGAGCACGCGCTCCGATTCGGCCCCGAGACGGGTAGAGGCGCGCCATTCCGGCGTCTCGGTGCGGCTCAGCGATTCCAGGTCGGTCACCTCGTCCGGGCTCGGGATGACGCCCAGATCAGCTGCCCCTCGCTCCACGCTCCGGCCGGCCCGGTACTCGTCGTACTCCGCGCTCAGCACCTGGTCGTGACGGATGGGTGGCGGCGCATACACCGCCTCGACGTGGCCCTGCACCGAGTGCGGTACCACGATCGTGTCGATGCCGGCGAGCCGCTGGTGCGTCGCCCGCAGCAGGTACCGCGCGTACACGTGCCCCCAGGCAGCAGGCTTGACGTGTTCCGTGCCGTCCGCCCCGCGCGGGTCGAGGACCACCACCCGTGGCCGCTCGGCCCAGCTCGGCCTCGGCCGGTCGTGCCGATGGCATCGCCCGGCCCGTTGCAGGAGTTGCGCCATCGGAGCCAGGTCGGTCACCAGGAGATCAAAGTCGAGATCCAGTGACTGCTCGATCACCTGGGTAGCAACGACGACCGTCGGACGGGACCGGTCGCCTGCTCTGCCCAGGCGGCTGGTGACAGCTGCGGTGATTTCCTCCCGGCGGCGGGCCGGGAATCGAGAGTGCAACAGCATCACATCCACTCCGGCTGGCATCCAGTCGCGGATCACCCGATAGGTCTGCTGGGCGTCGTTGACCGTGTTGCACACGACGCCCGCACACCCACCGTGCTCCGCGACCGGCGCGAGCACCTGCCGCACCACCTCTCGTCGGTCAGCCGGATCACTCACCGGCCCGTCGAGGTGACGCACCGCGCGGACGTCTAGCGTGAACTTCACGCTTCGGCCTGCCACCAGCGCCTCTCGCGCCTGCGGTGAGATCGACAGCGGATCACGTTCCTGGGCCGCCGGCACGAACGTCCAACCCGGATACGGCACGGCGCACGCCGGCCGCTCGACCCCAGCACCCTCCTCGTAGGCCCGCACGAGGGTCGCCGCCTGCGACGACGGCAACGTCGCCGACAGCAGGACAACCGGGCATCCGTACGCTCCAAGCCAATTCAAGAGCTGGCACAGCAGCCTCGTCATGTACTCGTCGTAGGCGTGCGCCTCGTCGACCACGAACACCTTGCCCGACAGGCCGAGCAGGCGTAGAGCGTTGTGTTTGGTGGTCAACGCGGCCAGGAGCGCCTGGTCGACAGTGCCGACCGCCATTGGGGCCAACAGCCCGCGCTTGCGGCCACGCAGCCAATCGGTCGCCATCACGTCACGGCTCGGGTCATCGGAGACCACCTCCTCACCGGAATCGGCGAGGTCGGCCGCAGCCCGAGCTTCGTACTCGGCATTGAGCCACGACATGCTGTGCAGCAGGGTGACCGGCGCTGGCCCCGCGGCCAGCTTGGCGGCGAACGCCCGGACGCGGCGGTACAGTTCGTCCGAGGTCGCCATCGTCGGCAAGGCGAAGAAGAACCCATGTGCCCCGCACACCTCGGCCAACCTCCGGGCAGCCACCAACGCGGCTTCGGTCTTCCCGTCCCCCGTCGCGGCCGTCACCACCATCAGCCCCGGCCCATCAACCACCGGAAGCAGTTCGTTCAGGATCGACCGTTGAAGCGCGTTCGGACGGTGCGGAAACAGATCCTCGAACCCCACGGGTCGATACAGCGGCGCCACCAGGCCCGCATCGTCGAGTAGAATGCGGACGGGCTCAACCAGGGCAGCAAGGTGAGCCGAGGCGCTGGCGGGATCGGTGCACGACGGCACCCGCGACGACTGCCCGGTCAAGAAATGTTCCTGGCTGGCCAGCCAGTCGGCGAGAATCACAAGCCCCGTGACCAACACACTGGCCGGGGCGGTCACGGCCGACGGCGGCTCAGGGGAGCCCACTGCCTCATGCACCACCCGCACGAACGCCGCACGCTGTCGCGCCCAGGCGCCTTCACCCAGTTGCAGCCGCCCGCCGTATGGGCCGCTGGTCTGCTGGAAACGTCCGTGATGGCCGCCCACGACCTGAGCAACGCGATACGCCAAGCGGCTACTGACGCGACGGCCCGCTTGGGGGTATCCGAGAAGCCCCAGAAGATCAGGTAGGGACAACTGGCCAGCTGCATCGTGCCGCAGCGAGCCATCGCCTGCGGCGTCCTCATAAATGCCACAAGCGAGCAGCGCCCCGAAGGCGGCCCTGTTCTTCTTCTGGAAGCCGGGCGTCGCCTTACCGACGTCGTGCAGCCCGGCCCAGAACATTACCAACGACCTGGCGTGGCAGTCGCTGGTGTTAAGCCCTTCCGCAATGACGCGTCGCTGATTCGGGGTCAGGTAACGGTCCCACAGATCCCCGGCAACAGCAGCCGTGTCGATCAAGTGCCAGAGCAACGGGTACGGCTTCAGGAGCTGGCTAGACTTGCCCCAGATCCCGGCGTCGACCGCTTCATCGAAACTCAAACCGAACACCTCCGCTCCACATCCGCTCGTAAGGGCCCCCGCATGCAACCACGGACGTCCGACACTTCAGCCCGCCCAGCGCAAAACTGCGCAGCGGGCGGATAAAGCCGCTGGTGGCGAAGTGTCCTCCCCACGCACGTGGGGGTGCTCCGGTGCCGTCGCCTTCGTCGTCGCGGACCCACGTGTCCTCCCCACGCACGTGGGGGTGCTCCGCTGCGCCTGTCCCGGGATCCGCGTATCGGCTAGTCCTCCCCACGCACGTGGGGGTGCTCCGCACACGTGCGCGGCCGGTGAGACGACGGCGGGGTCCTCCCCACGCACGTGGGGGTGCTCCGGTGACGATTCCCGCTGTCGAGCCCTGCCTGTAGTCCTCCCCACGCACGTGGGGGTGCTCCGTCACCGCCCCGGTCCGCACCTACGAATACCGGGTCCTCCCCACGCACGTGGGGGTGCTCCGTGACCACCGGCCGTCCCGGATATGCCGGCCACGTCCTCCCCACGCACGTGGGGGTGCTCCGGACTCACCCCCTAGCCCGCGACACGTCGGGAAGTCCTCCCCACGCACGTGGGGGTGCTCCGCGGTGCACATCCTTACCGGGGGTGTAGCCGGGGTCCTCCCCACGCACGTGGGGGTGCTCCGCCGTTGACGGTGCCGCTGCCGCCGCAGTAGCCGTCCTCCCCACGCACGTGGGGGTGCTCCGTCTCGCAGACCTCGCGGCCAACGGTCGACAGCGTCCTCCCCACGCACGTGGGGGTGCTCCGGCGAGGCGTGCGGCCTGCTGCGTGCCGGTGAGGTCCTCCCCACGCACGTGGGGGTGCTCCGCCGACCGCAGGCGGCGCGCCCACGACGCGGTCGTCCTCCCCACGCACGTGGGGGTGCTCCGCCCCTGCTTGTCCCGACCGGCCGCCGCGCAGGGTCCTCCCCACGCACGTGGGGGTGCTCCGGAAAGGCGGTGCGCGACGACCACGGGTAGTCGGTCCTCCCCACGCACGTGGGGGTGCTCCGTCAACATGCAGTACGTGCGGCGCATCGAATGCGTCCTCCCCACGCACGTGGGGGTGCTCCG
>NZ_KB895847.1:27632-96159 GCF_000374985.1 Micromonospora sp. CNB394
GTCCTCCCCACGCACGTGGGGGTGCTCCGTCAACATGCAGTACGTGCGGCGCATCGAATGCGTCCTCCCCACGCACGTGGGGGTGCTCCGGCCCGCGAGATCATCGGCGTGCGGCAGCAGGTGTCCTCCCCACGCACGTGGGGGTGCTCCGTCCATGCGTTCCTCCTGGTGGTGGGCGGTTGGGTCCTCCCCACGCACGTGGGGGTGCTCCGGAGTACCGGGCGTACACCGACTGCGGGGTGATGTCCTCCCCACGCACGTGGGGGTGCTCCGTCGTCGGTGACGAGCTGGTGCCGGCCGGCGTAGTCCTCCCCACGCACGTGGGGGTGCTCCGTAGAGGACGGCCTGCGGCACGTCCGGATCCGGGTCCTCCCCACGCACGTGGGGGTGCTCCGCTGCTCATCGGGTACCCCCGACCAGGGCGAAGGTCCTCCCCACGCACGTGGGGGTGCTCCGCGGCTGCCTGACCGGCCGTTCCTGGAGCCGGCGTCCTCCCCACGCACGTGGGGGTGCTCCGGGGTTCGCGTCGCTGTTCGTGGCGTTCATGCCGTCCTACCCACGCACGTGGGGGTGCTCCGATGCACTTACCGTCGACGCGTTGGAGGTTGTTGTCCTCCCCACGCACGCGGGGGTGCTCCGGAACCCACGCTCGCGCGTACCGTCGTCGACCAGTCCTCCCCACGCACGTGGGGGTGCTCCGGTCCGCTGGTCGATGTCGGTGCCGATGCGCTGGTCCTCCCCACGCACGTGGGGGTGCTCCGCGGTGGAGGTCGGCGGCGACGGCTCCTCCGTGGTCCTCCCCACGCACGTGGGGGTGCTCCGGCGGGCCGGCTCCGTAAGACGCGGATGGTGGAGTCCTCCCCACGCACCTGGGGGTGCTCCGGTGAGTAGGTCATGAGTGACGTGCCCGGTCGGGTCCTCCCCACGCACGTGGGGGTGCTCCGTAGCAGCACCGGCCTTGCGCCGCTGTCTCAATGTCCTCCCCACGCACGTGGGGGTGCTCCGCTGCTCGGCACCGCTCCCGGTCAGGGCTCGCTGTCCTCCCCACGCACGTGGGGGTGCTCCGGCGGCACGTCCACCATTCAGATCCTGAAGGGCGTCCTCCCCACGCACGTGGGGGTGCTCCGCGTTCGCGGTAGGTGGGTGACTGCGCCTGCTCGTCCTCCCCACGCACGTGGGGGTGCTCCGTCGGCGCCGGTGCGCCGGTGCTCGACCCTGACGTCCTCCCCACGCACGTGGGGGTGCTCCGGCCCGCGCCGCGTTCATCGACCGATTCGAGCGGTCCTCCCCACGCACGTGGGGGTGCTCCGCGCCGCTGCCGAGGGCGAGGAGCCTCCCCGGTGTCCTCCCCACGCACGTGGGGGTGCTCCGGGCCAGCCGGACGTGGACGGCGTCGCCTACTTGTCCTCCCCACGCACGTGGGGGTGCTCCGAACCCTGCGCGCGGGTCGGCGGGGACCATCTCGTCCTCCCCACGCACGTGGGGGTGCTCCGCGAGAGCTGGCCGGCTGACAGCCGCCCTACGCGTCCTCCCCACGCACGTGGGGGTGCTCCGCAGTGGGTCGACAGCGACGTGTCCCGGGATGCGTCCTCCCCACGCACGTGGGGGTGCTCCGAAGCCGCAGACCAGCGCGCCGGAGCGCGACGGGTCCTCCCCACGCACGTGGGGGTGCTCCGGCGGGTGCCTGATCATGGCCGACTACGCGCCGGTCCTCCCCACGCACGTGGGGGTGCTCCGGGGCGACGGTGGCTGACACCGTGCACGTCCTCGTCCTCCCCACGCACGTGGGGGTGCTCCGTCGGCGGCGGTGCGGCGGTGCTCGACCCGGACGTCCTCCCCACGCACGTGGGGGTGCTCCGGTGCGCAAGACGGCGTCCTGACCCTCGTCGCCGTCCTCCCCACGCACGTGGGGGTGCTCCGGGCTCGCGGACCACTGTGGCCGGGACGGTGACGTCCTCCCCACGCACGTGGGGGTGCTCCGCAGTCAGTGCCGGCCGACGGCGTGTACCGGGCGTCCTCCCCACGCACGTGGGGGTGCTCCGACACCTGCCGCCGCTGCCCCGTCACCACGGCCGTCCTCCCCACGCACGTGGGGGTCCTCCGCAGGCCGGCGCCATCGAGTCCGTTCTCGCCGCGTCCTCCCCACGCACGTGGGGGTGCTCCGGAAACAGGTGCCACTCATGTCCGCACCCACCAGTCCTCCCCACGCACGTGGGGGTGCTCCGTGCGCGAGGTGGTTCACCCCGAAGTGCATCTCGTCCTCCCCACGCACGTGGGGGTGCTCCGGTGTCCCGCTGGCTCACCCACGGCCCCCGCTCGTCCTCCCCACGCACGTGGGGGTGCTCCGGCGGCACGTCCACCATTCAGATCCTGAAGGGCGTCCTCCCCACGCACGTGGGGGTGCTCCGCCGGGCACGAAGCGCAAACCCCGGCAGGCCCCGTCCTCCCCACGCACGTGGGGGTGCTCCGCGGTCAGCAGTCGCGGGTCCGCCAGCGGCGGTGTCCTCCCCACGCACGTGGGGGTGCTCCGAACGGTAGCGACCTGCAAGCGGGCGCTGTGGCGTCCTCCCCACGCACGTGGGGGTGCTCCGGCCCGGGTCGTGCCCACGCACCCGCTGATCTGGTCCTCCCCACGCACGTGGGGGTGCTCCGCGGCTGGGGGCAGCGATGACGCTGGAGGTGGTGTCCTCCCCACGCACGTGGGGGTGCTCCGCCGCCCGCGGAGCGGTCCCTCGATGAGTTCCCGTCCTCCCCACGCACGTGGGGGTGCTCCGCGTACGCGGAGGAGATAGAAGCCGACCTGGTCGTCCTCCCCACGCACGTGGGGGGTGCTCCGGTGCGCTGTAGTTGCCCAGTTCGTAGGGGCCGTCCTCCCCACGCACGTGGGGGTGCTCCGCGGGTGACGTGGTAGGCGAGGGTGTAGCCGGCGTCCTCCCCACGCACGTGGGGGTGCTCCGGTGGGTGACTGAGCATGGCGACCATGGCTCTCGTCCTCCCCACGCACGCGGGGTGCTCTGAACGTCTGCCAACCTCTGTCGTACATCCCCCTCCCCACGCACGTGGGCGTGCTCTGGAGCCCGCCCAGCCGTCGCAGAGGCTGACGTGCCCTCCCTCCCCACGCACGCATACACGGTCCGAGTTCACTGACGTTCAATCCGTGTTCTCCCCACGCACCTGGAGGCGCGCCGTCCACGATGTGTCATCGGGCCTATCCCGTGCGATTCATCCATCGACAGTGCAGCGAGGCTGCTCCAGCTGAAGCGATCGCCGGCAGCACTGCTACGGCGGCGAGTGCGGCGGGCAGTCCCCATGGCTGCCACAGCGCCGAACACACGGATGCGCCGACTGCGCCTCCGGTGAAAGAGATGAGGTTCAGCAGGCCGAGCGCGCCGCCTCGTTGCCGGGGGTCGACACGAGCGGTGATGGCGGCTGTCAGGGTGGTCTGCGCGATGGCGAACGCGGCAAACGCGGCCGTCGTCGCGCAGATCAGTGCTACCGGGCGGCGGTCCCATGCGGCGAGTAGCAGGCTGGCGCTGAACAGCGCTGTCACGCCAGTCAGTACCCTTCGGCGCGCGGTGTCGCTCGCGGCACGGCCGACGAGGCGGGCCGTCGCTGCTGCCACGATCGCGCTAGGCATCAGCAGCAGCCCGATGCCCTCAGCGGAGTAGCCGAGGCGGGTGAGGATCTGCGGGACGGCGTAGACGCAGGCGAACAGGCCACCGTAGACGCCGGCGCCCGCCAGGCCGGCGAGGAGGAACCGTCGCCGGCTGATCACTGTAGGGACGAAGCCGTCGGGGTGGCGTCGGCGGTGACGATCCGCCAGGACGGCGAGCGCGCAGGTGCCCGCGACGAGACCGGCGACGGCCGGCGGCGGGAGGTGCAGGGTGGTGGATTGAATCGTCAGGAGCAGTCCTGCTGCGGTGGTGGCCAGCAGGGCTCCGCCGGTCCAGTCGACCCGTGCCGGCGCCCTCTGGCGGGGTTGGGTGAGCGGCCAGCACAGCGGTAGGGCGGTCAGTGAGAGCGCGGGCAGGACGAGCGCGGTTCTCCAGGATGTGGTGACGGCCAGGGCTCCGGCCAGCGGTGCGGTGGCCGAGAACAGTGCCATCGCGGCGCCGAGGTGGGCCAGCACCGCCGGTCGTTGCGGTGGCGGGCGGCCGGCGGCGAGGGTGAGGGCGGTCGCGGTCATCGCCCCCGATCCCGCGGCGAGCAGTGCGCGGCCCGCGACGGCCACGGCGAGGATGGTCGCGAAGGTGCAGAGGACCGTCCCTGCCGCGAGCAGCGCCGCCCCGACGCTGAGGGTGTGTCGTGGTCCCCAGATGTCGGTGGCGCGTCCGGCGACGGCGGCGCCGATGCCGAGGCACAGGGCGTGGATGGTCAGGATCCACACGGCTGCGGCCGGCGTGGTGTGCAGGCGGTCGGCGGCGACGGGTACAGCGACGGCTGCGGCGCTGACGCCGTAGATCGCTGGCCCGTAGAGGGCGCCGAGGCGCCATCCCACGCTGGCCGCCGACGCTTCGGTGGGTACGACTGTGGTTGTCACCAGATGGCTCCTTTGCCGGTCACCGGACAGGAGGTGACGACGGTCGCCGGTCATGCATCTGCCCGGCGACCGCCGCCGAGGGTCACCGCTGGCTGGCGGGACGGCTTCGGGTGGACGCAGACATCCGGGCACCCGGATTCACCAGGTCGTGAGACCGGCGGGGTTGGACATCCACCTCCGCGATACGCCGTGGCGTCGATCCCACGGCGGGCCTCGTCACCGGCGGTGCTGGCGGGGCCGGGTGGTGGCGCCGCCAGGTCAGGGCCGCGACGGCGACCGCCGCCGGCAGCAGCACCAGGCGGCCACCGCAGGCGGCGACCCCGCCGACGGCAGCCGCACCGACGGCCGCGCCGCCTCGGATCAGCGGCGAGTCGAGCAGCCGTACGGCGGAAGCGAGCCCCAGCAGGGTGACCGATGCCACGAGGACCGAGAACGCGCGCATCAGCAGGTCCACGTCCACGACGGTCGGTGCGGCCGTCGCCGCGACGGCGACTGCTGCCGCGGCGCCTGTTTGGACGGCGAGGCTGCGCCGCGGTGCCCCGCCGCGGGTGGCGGCGAACCAGGCCGGGAAGGCGCCGTCGCGGCCCAAGGCCGCGCCGGCGCGTGCCGCGGCGGCGATGAACGTGAAGCAGGCGCCGAAGGTCAGCAGCAGCGCGCACAGCGCAGCCGCCACCGAAGCCCCGACGCCGGCATGCGGGCCGAGCAGCCGCAGCAGCGGCACGTCGCTCCGGCCGGCGGACGCGCCGAGCACGCCGACGGTGCAGATCGCCAGGCCGGCGTAGAGCACCGCGATGATGCCCAGGCTGGCGGCGGCCACGACCGGCAACTGGCGGCGCGGGTGCGTGAACTCACCCGCCAGGTGCGCGGCGGCTTCCCATCCGCAGATCGCGACGAAGAGCACCGCCGCGGCGCTCGTCACGCCGGACAGGCCCTGCGGGGCGAACGGCGTGAACCGGGTCGCCTGGATGTGCGGCACCGCCACGACGATCACCGTAACCAGCAGCGCGCAGAGACCACCGGTGAGCGCCAGCTGCACCCGGCCGGACAGATGCAGGCCGACGAGGTTCATCGCGTAGGCCGCCGCGAGCACGCCGGTCGCGATCCCCGCCGCCGCGCCCGCTCCGGCGCCCAGCGCGGCGGCGGCGTATCGGGCGCCGGCCAGCGCGCCGGCGACCATGCCCATCGGCACCGCCGTGTAGAACCACCAGCCGACCACGGTCGCGGCCGTGGGCCCGAACGCCCGCCGGGTGAAGGTGGCCACCCCGCCGGAATCGGGATAACGGATGCCGAGGGCGGCGAACGCCGCCGCGATCGGCACCGACACGGCCAGCATGACCGCCCAGGCCAGCAGCGACGCCGGCCCGGCGGCGTGCACGGCGAGCGCGGGCAGCACCAGCACGCCGGGCCCGAGCACCGCCCCGACGTACAGGGCGGTGCCGCGCGCCACACCGATGTGCCCGGTCACCGGGCCGCGCCCGGCTCGCCGGTGCTGTGGTCCCGCTGTGAGCGGGCGGCCACGGTCCGCAGAACCCGGGCCAGGCTGTCGCCGGAGGGCATGCCCGGCTCGCCGAATAGCCGCGCCTGTTCGGCCTCGACCCGGCCTTGGACGTGGCGGGCCAGGTCCATGCCGGCCTGGGTCGGGCGCAGGACCACCCGCCGCCGGTCGCCCTCCTGCAGCTGCCGGCGTACCAGGCCCCGGTCGACGAGCGACACGAGAGCGTTGGTCAGGGTGGCCTTGGCGATGCCCACCTCGACGGCGGCCGTGCGGGTGTCGACCGCCCGGCGGGCGCACACCAGGACGAGCACGTCGTAGGTGGTCCAGGTCAACCCTTCGTCGCGCAGCACGTCGCGTTCGATCTGGGCGCGCAGCGTGTTGGCGGTGCGGACCAGCTGCGCCAGCGGCCCCGGCCGCGGCGCCGGCATCCGCGCGGCGTTGACCGGCGGCCGGTAGACCCCGGCGACGTGTCGTGGCCGGCGGTCCGTGGCGGCGCTCACGGCGTCCACCTGCGCCGGGCCGGGCGCCGGTTGGGTTTGCGGTTGCGGCGCTGGCCGATCTGCCCGCCGCGGTCGGCCGGCGGCGGCGGTTGCGGCGCCGGCCGGCGCGGACGCTCGGTGTCCTCGTCCTCGTCGTACATGGTGTCTCCCCCGTGCTCTGGCTGATGACTTACGTGCAGGCTCTGGTCAACGCCTCACCTCCTCCTGTTCGCCGAGTGCCGCGCCGCGTTGCCGCATGAACGGGACCGGATCGACCGAGTTGGAGTTGTCCAGGTCGCACCGGGAGGCGGAGCAGACCCGCTGGTGGGTTTGGAAGTGCAGGTGCGGGCCGGATGAGTGGCCGCTGGTGCCGACCAGGCCGATCCGCTGGCCGGCCTGCACGGTGTCGCCCTTGCTGACATCCGGCCGGCGGATCAGGTGGCAGTAGCGGGTGCCGTACCCGCCCGGGTGCACCAGGTCGACGTACCAGCCGCATCCCTTGGTGGTGGGGCTGCCGTCGATGTCGCAGTTGCCGGTGCTCGGGTCGCAGCCCGCCCACACCACCTCACCGGCGCTGGCGGCGTGGATGACGGTGTTGCGGGGCACGCTCAGGTCGACACCGGCGTGCAGCCTGCCTGCGCGGGGTCCGTAGCCGCTGCCCACCTCGGCGCGCAGCGGCACCGTCCACCCCGACGCGGCCACCGTCACCGGCCCGCCCGGACACGTGGCGAGGCTCGCCCCGGGCAGGTCGGCAATCGTGTCGACGCCGGCGACCGCGGCGACGACCTGCTCGGCGTCGTGCTCGTACTGACCGTAGCGGTCGGGGAACGCCGATACCTGCACCCGCTGCGCGGCCACGGTCAACGGCAGACGCTCCCAGCCGTCAATGCGCAGCAGCTTGTCGTAGAACTTGCCGCTGGCGTAGACGGGGTCGAGGATCTGCGCGGGCGTGCCCCAGCCCTGGCTGGGGCGCTGCTGGAACAGCCCGAGGGAGTCGCGGTCACCGCCGCGCAGGTTCCGCAGGCTCGACTCCACCATCGCGGTGGCCACCGCGATGACCCACCCGCGGGCCGGCACACCACGCTGACGTCCCACGGCGACGATCTGCGCGGCGTTGCCGACCTGTTCGGCGTTCCACCGCCCCACCGCCCCCACCTCGTTCGTGGGTGCGGGCGGCGACGGGCCGGTGGCGGTGCACGCCGCTGCCGGTGCGTCGTCGGTGAGCACCACCGTCACCGGCAGCCCGCACAGCAACAGCAGCGCGGCGATGACCGCCGCACCGAGCCCGATCCGTCCACGGTTCACCGCGCCGCGGCCTTTTGGGCGACGCCGAGCGTGGCGACCAGCCACCGGGGGCCGCTGCGCAAACAGACCGCCCGCAGCACCCCGGCGTCGGTGCTGACATCGACGTCGACCCGCTGCGCCGTGGCCGTCACGACCCGGTGCGCGCCGGCAAGACGGGTGGCAGGGACGTTGGCCGGGTCGACCGTGGCGAGCAGGTCCGCGTAGGCGGGAACGGCGTAGGGGCGCACGCCCGCCCACCAGGTTGCGGCGGGCAGGTCCGGGCGGGCCCAGGCGCGTACGAACCGCAGCGCGGTGGTCATCGCCGCCGGGTCGGCTGTGCCTGCCGTGGCCGGCAGGACGCCGTCAGGGTCGGCGGGCAGCGTCCCGGCCGGCAGTGCAGGTTCGGCTGCGGTGCCGGTGGTGGCTGCGCTGCCGGTCGGAGCGGGCTGAGGTGCGGCGCAGGCGGTGAGCAGCAGGGTGGCCACCCCCGCGATGGCCGCCCTGACCGGTCGTGGTGTCACGGTTTCTCCTCGGGCAGGACCGGCTCGGTGGGCGCGGCGAGGGCGGTGTTGAGGTGCTGGCCCAGCAGCCGCAGCTGGTGGTGGATCTCCACGAGGTGCGGGCGCGTGTGCGGATGCCGGGCCGCGCCCTCGACCAGGGCGTGGATGTCGTGGCGTAGTTGCTCCAGGCCGGAGTTGACGCGGGCCAGCGGAGCCTCCGCGCTGCGCATGGTGGCGCTCATTCGTCGACGTCGCGGGTGTAGTTCCCGTCGAGGCGCCCGTCGCTGGCGAGGTCCAGCTCCGTCTCCCGCCGGGTCATTTCGTCGAGTTCGGTCCATCGCTGCCTGTCCTCCTCCTGCTGCTGGTCGTCGCGCCAGTCGTGGCGCCTGTCGTGGATCTCGGCGATGTAGTCCTGGAGCGTGTCGACGCCTGTGCGCAGCCCGACCAGCGCGGCTTCGAAGCGTTGCCAGTCCCAGACGCTGGTGACCTCGGCTGGGTGCGTCATGTCGTCCCCTCTTCCGGTTGCGGCGCTGCGCGCTGGCGGGCGTCGATGTCGTCGGTGACGGCCCGCGCGGCGTCGTCGGGCCACGGCTGTGACCAGACGGTGTCGCCGCTGCGGGGTGTGTGGTGCCCGTGCCGGCAGCGGGTGGTGTCCCATGCCTGCCACCGGTGCCGGGCGCGGTGCAGCGCCTCGTGCCAGCGCAGCGGCGCGTCCGGGTCGGCTGTGCCGGAGTAGGCGTGGTGCCAGGACACGCTCAGCGCGGTCAGCTCCTCCACCAGGGCGGGGTGCGCCGGCCAGCACGCCCCGAGGTCCTGGGCCAGGCCGTAGCGGTCCACGAGCCACCGCGTCCACACGGCCAGCCATGCCCACAGCCGGCGTGCGGCGTCGGCATCCAGGTCGCGCCAGCAGTAACCCGCCGGCGCCCACCCGCCGGGCGCGTCGAGGGCGTCGACGCGTTCGGTGAGGGCCACGTGTGCCTCGGCGAGCTGCTCCACGCTGCCGCGCAGCGTGTCGATCAGTTCGGCGAGTTCCGCGAGGGCCCGCTGTTCCTCCGATGCCTGCTGCGGCACCTCGAACTGGAACGCGCGTGGTGTCATCAGGAACGCCGCCCTTCGAGGCGCGCGGTGAACGCGGCCTGCGCGGCGCGGAACCGGTCGGCGTCCGGGCGTTCCCACCACGCCGGCTGGACCACCTCGACCGGGGGCATGTTCCCGAGCAGCACCAGGGCGTGCCCGGCGGGCAGGGTGCGCAGCTCGGCGAGGTCGAGCAGGTTCTCCCGGCGGCTGTTCTCCTGCACGCTGGCGCGCCCGCCGCCCCAGGACGCCGCCGACGTCACCTCCTGCACCTGCCCGAGCAGCGACTGCGCGTCCTTGAGCGCGGACACGTCCTGCATGCCGCCCATCACGAATCGGGCGTTCACGCCGTCGCGCAGCGCCTGGCCGCCGTCGCGTCCCCACCGCTGCTGCAACTGGTGGGTGTTCTGACAGGCGATCGACAGGGCGATACCGGAGCCGCCGCCCTCGGACACCAGCTCGGGCAGCGACGGCAGCGGCGCGATGTTGGTGATCTCGTCCCCGACCAGATACAGGCACGGCTCGACCCGGCCGCCCACGGCGGTCAAAGCGCGTTGCAGGGTGCGGTAGATGATGTCTTCGGTGATCGCGGCGAACAGCGGCGCGACCAGCGACTGCCCGCTACGGGTGCCGACCAGGTAGAGGGTGCCGCAGGCGTCCAGCCACGGCTCCGGCCGGAACTGCTGCCCGCGCGGCGGGGAACAGGCGTGCAGGATCCGCGGGTTGCTGAACGCGTCCAGCGCGCCGAAGACGACGGACTGGATGGCGTCGCGGCTGCGGCCGGTGGACTCGCGGTGAAACGCCAGCCGGTCGGCCCACACCGTCTGCTGGTGGTGGCGCAGGATCCGCTCCGCGCGCGGGTCGGCGGGGTTGGCCGCCCAGCTGGCCACGTCGGTCAGAGTGGTGTTCTCATCCAGGGCGGCGGCGTGCAGCAGGCCCCGGATGATGGACGCGGCCTGGTCCTGGAAGTATTGACCGTTCTCGACGTCGGCTTTGAGGCCGGCGCCGGCGGCGAACCCCTTCGCCCGCAGCGCCGCGATGTCCGGGTCTTCGGCGCCCTCGATCGGGGACCACCGCAGCCGCGGAACCCCGGGCAGCTGACCTTGCGGTTCGAAGATCCACGTCGGGCCGATCTGCGCGCGCAGGTCGTAGGTGACGGCGGCGACGTCGAGGCGGGTGGAGGTGGTGATGACCGCGCCGCGGGCGTCCGCCACGCGGGGTATCACATAGCGGCTGGTCTTGCCCGCGAAGCGGGCCGCTCCGGCGAGCAGTTCGGTGTACTCGTTGGCCAGGTACAGCGGCTCCCCGGTCAGCGCGTGGTCGCCGAGGCGCCTCGCGACCTCCAGCGGGTCGGCGCGGCGCCGGGTCTTGGCCTGCACGACCTCGGGCCGGTCGGTCACCTGGATCGTCAGGGCGGGGCGCAGCACGTCGACGCGGCGCAGCACCGCCGCCGCCGTGACAACCTGTTCAAGGTCCGTGCGTCGGGCGAACCCGTGCCGCTGCACTCGCCGCCGCGCGAACCGGACCCCCGACACCGTAAGGCCCACGACGGCGCCGCTGAACAGCCCGAGCCACAGCACGTACAGCAGGCCGGTCGGCGGCAGGTCCGCGCGGGCGGCAGCCGGCCACGCCGCCGCCGGGTCGCCGCGGTGCAGGATCATCCGTACTGCGATGCCGGGCGCGTCCGCCGGTGTGCTGTCCGGCCAGGCCGCGTGCGTGAGCAACCCGCCGAGTTGCCCGGCCAGCCACAGCGCCGCCGTGCCCAGCAGCACGAGCGCTGCGGCGATGCCCAGCAGCGCCAGCCGGGCCAGGATGTCCGCCCGGGGCATGCCGCGCGTGGGCAGCCGATGTCCGGGGGACATGAGGGAGCCGGCCATCACGGCACCTGCCCCACCGCGGCGGACTCCCGCGCCGCGTACTCCGCCTCGGTCAGCCCCCGGCCCTGCCGGTCCGGGTCGACGCGCATGCGGCTGTCCGTGTCGACCATGGCCTGCTCCATCGTGGAGAGCTGGTGCTTGACGACGTAGGACCGCAGGCCGACCTTCCACAGCCCGACGCCGCGGCGCAGGTGCAGCAGCAGGTTGGTCTCCGTGTCGGTGGTGCCGAGGAATTCGCGGGCGGCGTCCAGCGAGCCGGCGGCCTGGCGGTAGGACACCCGCACGCCGGTGTCCTCGATCAGGCCGCGGGCGATACGGACCTGCTCGGAGTCGGCGCTGCCGCTGGCCGCGAGGTCCGAGAAGCGGTGGAACGCCAGGATGTTCTCCGTGCCCAGCGCGCGGGCGAGTTTCAACTGCTCGCGCATCCGCCGCACCAGGCCGAGGTGGCGGGTGATCAACGCGAACTCGTCATACAGGCACACCCTCGGTGGGGCGTCGGGGCGGGTCAGTTCCGCTTCCAGCCAGGACTGGGCGCAGGTCATCGCCATCGCCGTCATCTGATCCGACGTGCGCACCGACCGCAGGTCGAGGATCGCCCCGGGCTGGTCGAAGTCCACCGTCAACGACGAAGCCGCCGGGGCGTCGAAGATCCCGCCGAGGGCGCCGGTGATCAGCCGCTCCAGCGCCAGGCGGACGCGCCGGCTGTCGGCGGCGAACTGGTCGACCTGATAGTGCACCCCGGCCAGGCGGTGCGCCCACGCCTGCGGATCACCCATCGCGGCGAGCACCAGCGACAAGGTCGGGGTGCCCAGCCGCCCGGCGCTGGTGCCGTCATCGGCCCGGGTCACCGCGTCGAGCGCGTACTCGGTCAACGAGCGTTCCGCCTCGGTCAGCGGGCCGCCGAGCTGGATCTCCAGCAGCCCTTCCAGCAGCAGCAGCCGACGGGCCCGCTGGATCTGCAGCCACTGCTCCTCCCCCTGCCCCGGCTGGCGGCGGATCCCGGCGAGGGGGTTCATCACCACGCCCGCACCAGGACCGATGCGCACCGGCCGGATCCCGGCGGCCTGGGCGAGGGCGTCGTACTCGCCTTTGACGTCGACGATGTAGAAGCGGGTGCCGAACGGGATCCCCCGGAACGCGATCGTCTTGAGCAGCGACGACTTCGCCGAGCCGATCTCCCCGGTGACCACCATGTTCGGAGCGCTGAGCACGCCGGCGCGGTACAACTCCCGCATCGAGAACACGAACCCGGCGCGGGAGTACACCTCCTGCCCGATCAGCGGCCCGTCCACCCCCAGGCCGGGATCGGCGACGAACGGGTACACGCTGCACAGCTGCGCGCTGGTGGTGACCAGCGGCGGCAGCCGCAGCCGCCAGAACACCCGCCCGGCGGCCCGCCCCAGGGCACCGCGCCCGTCGACTGGTGGGGGGCCCAGCAGCCGCTGCGTTGCTCGGCGCAGAGCGCGCTGCTCGCGCGCCAAGTCGGCTTGCGCCGCCGCCAGATCCCGCCGTTCCGCCGCCTGCGCGATGCGCTGTGCCAGAGATCCTTCCCGCCGCAGCCGTGCCCGACTCACGCCAACCACCCCCGCATCGGCTTGAGTCCCCGTGCCAGGGGCAGCGCACCGGCTACGAAGCCCTGGTCCTGCTCGCCGTAGAGCACCACCGCCTGGCAGCCGGCACGGCCCAAGGCGCGTTTGATCGCCCGGACGTCGTGGCGCAGCTGCTCTTCGCTGCCGGCGGTGACGGTGACGATGATCGCGTAGCGGTAGCGCACGTGCCCGACCGCCTGCTCCCGGTCGACCTGCTCCACCGACCGGGCCTCCTCGTCCTCCCGGGCGGTGCGCACCAGCCGCATCTTGCGTTTGGTGATCTCGTCCCCGGCGCGGGCGACCTTGTCCCGCCGCGTCGCCAACTGCGCGAGCTGCGCGGGCACCGGCTCCGCGACGACCGTCACGGCACGCCGACCGGCGGTGCGGGTGAACAGGGCGGTCATCCACGTCATCGCCACCGGCTGGCGCGGCATCTCGTACACCCACAAGGTCTGGGAGAACCCGGAGTCGTGGCGATACGACGACCAGCCGACGTTCTCCGCGGCGATCGGCCCGGCCATGCGCGGCGCCACTCCGCCCGCGCCGGTGGTGCGCATGTCCACGTGTGGCTGGTCTGCGGGGTCGAACTGGGTCCGCAGCACCGCCGCATACTCCCGCGGCGTCAGCCAGCCCACCGTGTCGACGCCGGCCTCCCCGACCGCGGCCCGCACGCCGCCGAGCTTGTCCAGCACGACGGTGGCGATGGCCGCGTCGGTGCCGCCCGCGTCGGCGATCTCCGCCGACAGCTTCTTCGCGTCGAACACGACGCTCAGGTACACCTCGTGGCGCTGCGTCGACGGCGCCGCCCCGGCGGTCAACTCCGCCAGGGACCGGTACGCAGGCGTGTCGGTGTCGACCGCCGCCTGCACCAGGTAGCGCTGCGCCCGGTTCCCGGCGTCCGGCACCGCGCGAGCCGTCAGCGCCCACCGGACCAGACCGGCGTCGGCGTACTCGGTGCCCAGCAGGTTCAACACGTCCGCCCACGCCGACACGCGCTGCTGCTGCACCGCCGTGTCGGCCAGGACCAGGTTGCTGCCCGCGCACAGCAGCGCCGCGGTGACGGTGTCCTCCCGGCGGTGGTGCAACAGGCCCACCTCCGTCAGCCCGTCAGCGGCCACCGCCGGCAGCCACCGGTACCCGGCAGCCGGACCCGGCAGGTGCAGATGCGCGCTGCCCGGGCTGGCGGCGAACACACCACCGCGGAAGCGGTCCTGCCGGGCGGCACGCTGCGCCAGCGCACCGGCGACGATGGGCGCCCACTCGGTGACCCGGCGGCCCCGCACCCGCAGCAGACCCACCGTGAGCAGCAGCACCGCCGCCAGCAACATGCCGCCGGCACCCCCGGGCCGGCCGGCGGCGAGAAGATTCGCGGCGACGACCAGGCAGATCACGCCGGCCACGGCCATGCCGATCTGCCCCGCCGAGAAACCCATGATCGAGCCGCGTGTGGACCGCGGCGGGAACTGGAACTGAGTCACCTGCTTCCTCCTCACCTAGACCGGAACGATGGGCAGCTCGGCGGCACCACCCGCAGCAGCACCACCCGCGCCACCGCCACCGGCGCCCGCGCCACCGCCTCCGGGGCCGATGCCTCCGGGGCCGGGGCCGCCCTGCGGGGATTGGCCGGAGCCGGACGGCTCGGTCGACGGGCTGTGCCCGCTCGCATCGGGGGGCAGCGTCGGGCCGGCTTCCGGAGGCGCACCGCTGGAGGTGGCGGTGCCGGCGCCGCTCGCCGCCGGCGCGGGCTCTGCCCCCCGCGGACTGCCGGACGCCGACGGGTCCGCGCCGGTGGCCTGCTCGCCGATGGCGTGCGGCGCGACCGGCAGCGCCGGCTGCCCGGTCGCGTCGCCGGGCGCGGTGAGCCGCCCCATGGCCACATCGCCCTGCGCGGTACGGGAGTCCCGCTCGACGCCCTCGGCCTCGTCGGCGTTCTCCCCACCGTCCGGGCCAGCGCCCGGCTCACCGGCCGGCTGCCCCACCTGCGCGGCGTCCCCGCCCACGTGCAGCGCCTCCACAGCCTCCGGTATCGCGCCGGCACGCACGCCGGCCGGGCCGTCACCGCTGGTGGGGTTCGTCGGGATGGCATCGGAGTTGCCCTGCATCAACGACGCCGCGTCCCCGCCACCCCCGCCGCCGCCGCCAAGCGGGTCTGCCAGGCGTCGCGCGGCGGCGTCCATCCCCACCGCGCCGGCCGCCGAGACCAAGAACCCGCGCGCGTCGACGTCGGCCAGGTAGCCGTCCCACATGCTCGTCAACCGCAGCAGAATCCACGGCGCCAGCACCATCAGGATGATGACGAACATGCCGCGCAGCACGTTGATCACGTTGTCGCTCTCGTAGGAGCTGCGCGTGCCGTAGATCCACAGCGCGGCGATGAAGAACTTGCTGCTGGCCAGCGCGTTGCAGGTCCAGAACCACTTGCGTCCCCACGAACGGGTCTCGGCCATCACCTGACCGGTCATCGCCATCGCCCCGAACAGCGCCGCGCCGGCCGCGAGCAGGGACCGGAACAGCAGCATCACGAACACCAGCACCAGGCCGATCACGCTGATCACCGCGACGACGAACGCCAGCAGGATCGTGCCGGTGTCCGCGGTCAGCGCGTTCAGCGCATCCACCCACATGCTCGGCTGCCAGTCGCGCTGCTGATTGCGGGCGATCAACGCCACGGTCGCCTCGTCCCAGGCGGCCATGAGGATGTAGGCGATGCCACCGGCGAACGCGATCCCGAACATGGCCCGCACCAGCCCACCCAGGCTCGACAGCGGGCCCGGGCCGTTAAGGCGCAATCCGCTGATGGCCGTAGAGATGAGGAAGAACAGCAGCACCACGACAATCAGGACGCCGGAGATGTCGTTGTAGACGCCGTAGAACGGCTCGTCCGGCACTGCGGAGGACTGCTCGAACACCACCTCGGCCAGCTTGCTCAACATCCAGCCAAAGCCCGCCACCGCGATGTCCGCCAAGCCCTCGAACCCCGACCGGGCCGCGTTCTTGACCTGCTCGCCGACCCGGCAGCCCACATCGAGAACGTCACAGCCCGCCGGCTGCTTGAGGGACGACATCGACAGCAGCGACGCCCGCACCGCCTCGCATCGGTGCTGCTTCGCCGTCCACCGATCCGCGTTGCCCACGTCGTCGGCGGCGCGGTCGGCGAACCGCTCGCACCGCACCGGCGCGGCACCACCCGCCGGCAGCAGCTCGTCGAGAACCGACCGGGTGCCATCCGGTGGCGGTGACTGCACCGTGAGCGACACCGCGTCGCAGCGTTCCTGCTCCACCGCCCCACCGGCCGTACCGCAGTCGGTGACCCACCCGTCACCGGCCTTCCAACGGGCCCACGGCAGGCACCAGTTCACCTGCGGCGCCGACAGCTCCCCACCGGGCTGCGACGGCTGCCCGGCAGACGGCGGCGCTAGGCACGCCCCGGCTGCCGACGCGGACGGCGCCGGTGTCGGGGTCGGGGCTGCTGCGGCCGGACCGGGCGACGCCAGCACGCCCGTCAGCGCCAGCACGCCGACAGCCACGCCGATCCCGCGCCGGCAGGTGGTGATCCAGGACATGGGATCAGACCGTTCCCGGCGCCCACGACCGCGCGCTGAGCACCTCCAGCAACGGCTGGGTGTCGCGCGGGCCACCGTCACGGCGGGCGCCGCGCTGATCCGGCGGCGGCACCGGCACCGGCCGCTGCACCGCCACCACCCACCACCGGTGCTGGAGCCAGCGCACCGTCACCGACTGCACGTACCAGCCACCCGCCAGGCCCGCCTCCGGGCCCCCCACGACGCCGTCGGTCATCGCCCCGGTCAGCGCACACGCCAGCAGCCGCGCCGTGACCTCACCGCCCGGCGGCACCGGCACGTCGACATCCGTGTCAGCAACCCACACCCGGGCGGTCAGGGTCTGCGAGATCCCCGCGCTGCCAGCAGACGGCGACCCGGCGCCCATCATCTCGGCCACCGCCGGACCCGAACCGTCCACCGCGACCGCGTCGATCAACGCCTGCCGCTCGACGTCCGAGCGGCCCGTCGCGGCGGCCACCACCGCAACGTACGCCGCCGCCGCGTCACCGGCCCCGCGCGGCGTGCCGGCGAAGCCGACCGGCACTCCCCTCACAAGACGGTCGCTAAAGCGCTCCGCGCCACGCTCGGGAGCGCTTCGCCCGGGCGCGCTCGCACGTCCCGCGACGAAGACCGCCGCTGCGACCGCTACGCAGACAACCAGCGCAACTCCCACTGACACGCCGCGGCTACCATCGGTTGGCTTGTACCGTGTTCCCCGCACGCGGGCACCTCCTAAATGTTGTTCAGCAGGAAGCCGATGATCGTGGTGGCCGAACCCACGACGATCGCGACGAGCCCCGCCTTCCACATCATCGACTTGCCTCGATCACTGATGATGTGCGCGCCGAAGATCGGCCCGATCCCGAACGCGATCGCGCCCGCCGCGAGGCCCGCCACCGCGGAGATCACCCCGAGGAACAACGCCGCGTTGGCGAGCTTGTAAAACAGGTCCGCACGCGGGACGGCCCCCGGGTCAGGGCTGATCCGATCGAAGTCGAACCCCCCGCCCGACGGCGACGGCGACGGATCCGGCGCCAGCACCGCCACCACCGCAGGCGCCCGCGCCGTCAACACGGCAGCTACCCAGTGCACGATCACAACCAGTTCCTCCCCCGTGTGAAGTCGCCGCCGTCAAACGGCAGAAGCCCCCTCGTGCGGGTCGAGGTCAGCCGGGCAGCGATCCACAACCGCTGCGGCGACCTCGGTCAACGCCGTTCGCGTCGCCTTACTCAGCGACCGCGGATCCAGCGGGTCAGGGCGCGCAAGAGCCGGGTCGAACGGCACCCGGACCAGATGCGTCGCCGCCTTGTGCGCCAGACGCTCGACCGCGCGAACCTCCCGCGCCGTCGAGTGAGTAGTCGTCATGACCACCACCACCGCGGACTGCGCCACCTGGTCCAAACCCGCCGCCGTGAGATGCGCCAGCAGCCGCATCGTGTGCTGCAGAGCATCGACAGTCGCGCGACTCACCAGCACCGGCACCGTCGCCCAGCCCAACGCCCGCCACGTCGGCGTGTTATCCGCCGCAGGAAGATCCAGCAACGCCATCGCATACACCGATCGCAGATGACCGATCACCCCAAACATCTCCGCCCAGGTGGGCGGACGACGCTGCGCCGTCATCTTGCTCTCACCGACCAGCACCCGCAGGCCAGTCGGCCCCCGCTGCATCAACTCCTCAGCGACCAGCGGGTCAGCCAACCTCGTCTCCGCGACGCCCGCGTCCCACGCCGACGCCGCACTACCGCGGACCACCCGGTGACCCAGCCCGCCCCACGCCCGGCCCGTCGCATCCACCGCGACGACCGGAGCGGGACTCGCCAGCGCCAGGACACCCCCGAGCGCCGCCGTCAAGGTCGACCGCCCGACACCGCCGTCCGCCGACGACACACTCACCAAAGGACAGCCCGGCCGCAGCGACGACGCGCGCAACCACAGCGCCTCGACCCGGCCGCCGCCGCCGAACTCCCGAGGAATCTGCCGCGGCCCCCGCGCCGCTCCGGAAGCCCACCAGGGCTCGGAACCGCGCCGCGCCGGCCGGTCGGCGTCGGCTGGCGCAGCGAGCGTCGCCCGCTGCGCCAGCCTTCCTCCCTCGCCGACGTCCGGCGCTTCCGAAGAAGTCCCGGCAGCGGCGAGACGGCCTGCTGGGTCAGTCGATGGATCCGACACGTCCGCCTCCCCGAAGGCTTGCCGTACAGCACTAGCCCAGCGACGACGAGAAAGCCCTCGCCGCGGGCCGGTCCCCCGTTACCGTCACGACCTGGACGTCGACCACACGGGCAGGCCACCCGGAACCACGTCACCCCCGAGGGCGTCACGGTTCCTCAACGAAGCGGATCGGACGGCCCGCACCCCTCCAGCGCGGGCCGACCGATGCGCTACCCTCAACCCACCAAGTTGGCTCACGGCCTACTTGGTGTGGATCAGGCACTGAGAGTTAAGCACAAGCCGGATGGAACTTCCACACAAAGTTGGGATAGAGCCAACTCTGGTCGCACGCTGGGGGGCGTCATGGCGGCACCGAACGAAGACCCACCAGGCGGCACGGGCGCAGCACTCATCAGAGAACGACTTCGATACCTCTACGCCCACCACCACCCCAAAGGCCGGGGCCCGTACACCGACACGGAAGTAGCCGAGGCACTCAAAGCCCGAGGTCACCGCACCTCTGCGGAGACCCTGCGGCGACTGCGCACAGGCGAACACAACAACCCGACAGCCGCGACCCTCACAGCCCTGGCGGAATTCTTCGGTACCTCCCCAGCCTTCTTCCTCGACTCATCACAAAGCAGCGCCGAGGTGCAGGTCTTGGCACGGTCCATCGAGAAGCTGTCCCCCGGAGCACGCGAAGGCATTGCCGCGATCGTCGAGAGCACGCTGAAGATGGAGCAAGCGGCGCGCGCTGCAGTTGACCCGCCAAAGAGGAAGCACGGACAGGCAACCGACTAACTACCTCTCCCCAGCTACGCAACCACAAACGGCCTGCCCCGACCGACCGGCCCAGGATCGGCGACAGGCTGCGCGGGTTCGCCCCGACCCAAAGCGGCGGTCAAGCGCGGCCACGCCTGCGTACAACCGCCCTCCCGCCACCAGCCGGCCGCATCCCCCACCGATACAGCCAGCCTTGGCCGCATCGCCGTCGGAGCCGAAACCACAGCTCACCGCTGTCGCCGAACGCCCAAGCCAGCTCGACGAGCAGATCCGCGTCTGGCCAAGAACAGGAAAGCACCACTACGGTCACGAGCCTCAGACACCAAGCCGGGTCAGCGTCACCGGCCGCCCCACGCGACGACGGAAAGGACGGATCGCATGGTAGACCGATGGGCCATCGAACGCGCAATTCGAGACGCCGACTGCGACCTCAGCCCTTCCGGACGCCACCTCATCCTCACGCTCCTGACCTGGACAGACACCTCCACCGCAGCGATCCCGCCGCAGTTCTCACCAAGCCTGACAGACCTAGAAAGAGCCACCGGAATGGCCCGCTCCACAATCACCGTCTGGCTGAACCAGCTGGAGGAGTTGGGCTGGGTTACACGATTCAGGCCAAAGGTGAACGACGCCCGTCGCAAAAAAACAAGAACAGCCTACCGCCTTCGAATTCCCCCACAGACAGCACCTGGTTCGACCACCGAACTAGAGCTAGTACGACAGCCGAACAAATCTAGTCCGACCACCGGACCGGAATCAAACACCAAACACCGCCCAACCCCTCGCCCCTCACCGAACACCATCCAGAACCACCCCTACATCCAAGGAGCCAATGGCTACTGCTCATTCCCTAACTGCGGCAGATCCGCGCCACTCCACTGACAAAAGCCAGCCAGGCAGAAGCCACTACGTGGCGGTGGAGTCGCGCCAGCAATCATAGACGAGCCATCTGCAGTCGAGGCCCTATGTGGAAGCTCTGCGACTGCGCCGCAGCGCAATGGGGCCTAGCCCTGAGATGCGGCCAGGCCCCACCAACATCTAGTTCAGAGGGTGCGGCTCGTTGGTAAGCGCCGACAGCGCGCCAGCAATCTCTTGCAGCGTTGCCTTCACGTAGGTCGCCGTGGTACCGACGTCGCCGCCATTCTCCGAGTGACCGGCGTAGGCCCGCGCTATGGCGTAGCCAAAGTTCCGCTCCACCCAGGTCAACGTCGTATGACGCAACCAGTGCGTGCTGATCTGTTGCACGTAAACCCAGGGCAGGTGCTCACCGATCCGTACCCACAGATAGTCGTACCGCCGGCGCGTGATGGGCTGACCATTCCGGTAGCGCAGCAACTGACCCGTCTCCGTCGCGCCCCGCTCCTCAGCATGCCGCTGCAGATACCGCATCAGCGTCGGGGAAACCGGCTGCCACCGCATCGTGTCCGCCTTCTCCCGAAGCAAGACCAGACATTGGTCCGGATCCAAATCGGCCGGACGAAGCGCCAAGGCCCCACCGCGCCGGCATGCCGTCTCGGTGTGTAGCCGCAAGAGCAGGCTGTCGAGCGCCGGATCGTCACCTGTGCTGGCCGCAACCTCGTTGATCTCAGCCAGCCGCGTATCCGCTACCGCCCGCCGCGTGCTCGGCAAGCGCCGCGGCTTCGCCACCTTTAATGCGGGGTTGTCCGCAGCAGCGATAAACCCATCGGCGACCGCTTTCTTATAGAGACACCGCAAGGCGGCAATAAGGTGCTCCGCCGCACTCCGGCCTCCGCGGGCATTCCGCCGAGACACAACATGCGTCTTGACGTACTCGGCCAGTTGCTCGATCTCCGATGGCGTGGGTTCGTCGAGCCTTCGCTGCCCCCAGAGCTGCAGCACACGCTTCCAGTAGGAGCCGTAGGCGCGCCGCGTGCCTGCCGTGACCGCAGCCGCCACGACGGGGACGTACTCGGCGAAGGTCGGGGCCGGAGGCCGAGGCACGGCAGCTTCCAAGAGATCAGCAGGTGATATACCCATCCGGGCAAGAAGCAGTCGAGCCGCGTCCAGCTCAACAGGGTTTGCCGCGTTATCACTCATGGCTGTCCCCCGAACGCCGCGTCATGAGCCTGACTGATCATCACGTCAAGCTTCGCCGGCGGGTGAACCACCAATCGTCTGCAGGCCGGCTCAGCCACGATAAGAACCCGGTCGCCGGCGGCAAGGCCACACCATTGACGGACCACCGCCGGCAATCGGAGGTGGCCTTCTTTCGTCACCTTGAAGATGCCCTGCTCGTCGGCTGATACGACGATCAGCCCGCGGTGCTCCCTGATGTTCAACCGCAGCCCGGGAGCCCAGTCGAGCACCTTCATCGTGACCCGGTCGGCAATCCGACCACGCGAATTGAGCGTCACGAGGCCGTAAAAGTCTGCACGGGGTCGAGCTACGGCAAGTGTCGGAAGGGGTGGTGGAGGCCGCCTCATGGCCGACGCAGAAGAAGCGGGCGCGCCACGCGGGCCGGTCGCCTGACCGGACATAACAACGGCAGGGATTACGGACGAGCTTTGGCGCATCGTCGTAGTGCTCGCCTGACGCCCATCACTGAGAGTAGCGGCAGGCGAGGCATGGGAGGGACTTGGTGGGTGGTCAAGCATGCTCGACCACCCACGACGTTCGCGTGCCACGCATGAAACATGCTCGTGTCCGAGGGGGGACTTGAACCCCCACGCCCTATACGGGCACTAGCACCTCAAGCTAGCGCGTCTGCCATTCCGCCACCCGGACCTGCACGTATCAGCCTACCCGGTCGACCGATGTGAGCTGTTCACCGCACCGGCCGGCCCGGCGGGCCGCACGGGGCATTACTGTACACGGCTCGAAACGATCATGCACATCCGCTCCAGGTCGGGCCGTTTGCGCAGGTCGGCGGCCACAAGGATCGGGTGGGTAGCGCGCAACAGGCGATTCCGGGCAGCATTGCTCACGTGTCCCACCCCTCCCCGTTGATCGCCGCTCAACACCAGGCCCTCGCGCTGCGTTCCGCGGGCGACCTGACGAGCGCCCGCCGCCTGCTCGCCGACGCGATCGTCGCGGCCCGCCCGGCGTACGGCGAGGACCACCAGGACGTCCTGGCCACCGGCCACCTGCTGGCCCGGCTGCACCGCGAGGCCGACGACCCGGCCGCCGCCCGGCGCGTACTCGAAGAGGCCTACGCGGCCGGCGAACGCCGTCGCGGCGAGGCCGACACGCTGATGCTTGCGCTCAGCTTCGACCTCGCCGGTGTGGCCGAGAAACTGGGCAACCGGCACGAGGCCCGCCGCAACTACAGCCGCGTGGCGACCGCCGGGCCCGCCGTGCTCGGTCCGGACCACCCCGCGGTACGCGCAGCCCGCCAGTACCTCGGCGGCTCCGCCGCCGCTCCCGCAGGTCATGGCCCCTCCCCCGGCGGCTCCGCCGCCGCTGCCGGAACGCACCATGCTCCGCCGGTGCCCGGCCACCCGAACCCGGGCCGGCCCGGGCCCTCCCATCCGTCAGCGCCCGGACATGCCGATCCGGCTCCGTCCGGCGGTCCCGGTCCGGTCCGGCCCGGCCAACCCGGTGCCGCCTCCTCCGGGTACCCCGGGCACGCAGTGTCCGAGCCCACCGTCTCGCTGCGGGCGGTCACACCGCCGCACCCCCATGTTCCCGCTCCGCCCCGGCCCGTCGCCCCGGGGACGCCCGCCGCGCATCCGCCGGTACCAGGTTCACAGTGGGCTCCCCGCCCGGGCCCGGTGCCGCACGTCGGGCAGCCACCTCAGCCCTCGCCGGCCCCGCGAATCGTCCCTCCGCTGGCGGCTGCGCCCGCACCGCCGCACCACGCTCCCCCCGCCGGGGCGAACGGACCGGCGAGTCCGTGGGCGCCGCCCTCGCTGCCGTCCGCGGAGGCGACGACCCGCTTCGCGCCGATCGCGGAGGAGGCCACCGCCCGGTTCCCGGTAGCGCCCGTCGAGCCCATCGCACCGGCGACGCCGACGACTGCCGCCCCGCAGGCTCCCGGTGTCCGCCCGGTGCCCCCGGCCCACGGTGTCACCCCGGTCCCGCCGGCTCCGGGCGTGACCGCGGTTCCACCAGCCCGAGGCGCGACGCCGCTCCCGCCGGGAACGTACGGCCGGCCCGCCGCCGCTCCCGGCATGCCTCCGGTCCACTCGCCGCCGGGCACCGCGGGAGGACCGCTACCGGCCCCGCAGACGCCCGGCACGCCGCTGCAGCCGCCGGGCCAGGCGGGTGGAACGCTGCCGCCCGCACAGATGCCCGGGACGGTCGGCGCCTCCCCGTTACCGCCTCCGCCGGTCATCCCACCCCCGCCCGCAGCGCCGGTCGTCGGGACGCCGGCCTCCACCGGAGACACCCCGGCGGCGTCACGGACGCCATCGGCGGGAGCCCTGCCACCACCACCGCCTCCTCCGGCCGTCCTGCCGCCGGCGCCGCGCGTCCCGTTACCGGAGCGCGGGGTCCTGCCGCCACCGCCGGCCGTTCCGGTCGTCCCGCCGGTCCCCGTACCCGGGTCGACCCCGCCCGCACCGCCGTCGGTCGCCGCTGCGGGCTCGACGGCGCCTCCGGCGCCGGATGCCCAGCCGGTGGCGGAATCCGCGGCGGCCGTAGCGGCACCCGTGACGCCCGGGCCGGCGCCGGCCCGGCGGGCGACACCGGCGACCGAGGCCGTTCCCGCTCCCCCGCGCTCCGACACGGGCCGGGCGGCCGATGCCGGGCCGGGCAGGAACAGCGACCCCGCCACTTCGTCCGCCCCCGGTCGACCGGACTGGGACAAGCCGACGATCCAGGTGCAGCAGATCGGCCCTCTGCTGGAGGAGGAGGAGGCGGCGGCGGAGCGCGATGCCGCAGAGGCGGCGGGCGACGCTCCGGCGACGCCCGCAGCGACCGACTCGGCCGGCGAACCACCGGTCGGCGTGCCGCCGGCCGGCGGCGCACCGCTGCCCGCCGCACCCCACATCGGCGCACCGCCCACCAGCGCCGCGCCGGTCAGCGCACCGCCCGTCACCCCCGCACCCACGAGCGCACCGCCGGTCAGCGCGCCGCCCGTCGGGCCGCCCTCGACGGCGCCGATCAGCGGACCGCCCGGACAGCCGGTCAGCGGACCGGCCGGTCACCAGGTCAGCGGGGTTCCGGTGAGTGGCTACCCGCCACCGGTCAGCGGCCCTCCCGGAGGGCCGACCAGCGGTCCACCCGCGCCCGGCTACCCGTCGCTGGCCGGCGGGCCTCCCGGACCGCCGGTCAGCGCGCCGCCCGGACCCGGCCGTCCACCGCCGGTCAGCGGTCCCCCCGGTGGGCCCGTGAGCGGCGTGCCCGCGGCACCGGTCAGCGGCTCCCCCGTACCGCCCTGGGGCATGGTCGCGCCGCCGTGGAGCAGTGCCGCCCCGTCCCAGCCGGTCGACCGGCCCACCGACCCGGAGCCGGACGACGACGAACCGGCGCCCGCCGACGCGGCAGGCGAACCGGAGCGGGACGCGCCGGAGCCGAGCCGGCCGATGACGATCTACGAGGACCTGCTGGACTTTCCCGAGTCCACGCGACCGGAGCCGCCGGCCCGCCCGGAGCAGGGCATCTGGCCGGCGACCCCGCCGATGTTCCACCAACCGCCGCCGGTCCAGCCGCAGGACGCGTACCCGATGGAGCCGGAGCGGCCGGGCCGCAACCGGACGGTGCTGGCCCTGGTGGTCGGGGGTGCGGTGCTCGCGGTGATCGCGGCGGTCGGTGTCGGCGCGGTGGTGCTGAACCGGGAGGCGGCGGCGCCGCCCGCCCCGGTGCCCGCGTCCGGTGCCGCGTCGCCGAAGGTGGCGGGCCCGCCGCCGGGTGATCTGAAGCTGCGTGACGACACCACGACCGTGACGGTGACCTGGACCGACCCGACGAACGGCGGGGTGCCGTTCGTGGTGGCGGGTGGCCGGGTCGGGCAGAAGCTCGGGGTGATGGCGACTGTGGACGCCGGGCAGACCCGTTACACGGTGAACGGCCTGAGTGCGAAGCTGGACTACTGCTTCACGGTGCTGGCGGTCTACTCGACCGATTCGTACGCCACCTCGGGTCAGGTCTGCACGGATCGGGAGGGAGGCGGCACGCCCAACTGAGCGTCCACGGACGACACGCTCGGTGTCCACAGCACGACGGTGCGGGTTTCACCGGCTCCGGGCGGCACCTATGATGGCTCCCGGCTCTGGGGAGGGTCGGCCGCGCTCGGCGTCACTCCCCCACCGACACGGGGAGGCAGCCGGCAGTGACCACCATCGAGGACGTCACGGGCACCGGGCCGGAACAGGCTCGCCCACGGTCGCGGATGCGCGGCGGACTGGTCACCATCGGCACGGTGGCCGCGCTGCTGGCCGCGATGGGGCTGACGGTGCTGGGGCTGGGCGCGGCCGACAACGCGGTGGCGAGCTTCGACGCGTCCTCCTGGTTGTGGAGCACCACCCGCAGCGAACTGGCCCGGGTCAACGGCGTCACCGCGCGGGTGGACACCCGGATGGAGGTGCCGGGCGGGCGGCGGCACCAGATGCAGGTGGTGCAGACCGACCGGCTGCTGATCCTGCGCGATCTCCACACCGGCCGGGTCAGCTCGCTGGACCTGGCGACGTTGCAGATCACCGCGACCACGCCGACCGCGCCGGGGCTCGGGGTGAGCGTGGCGTTGCACGAGGACGCGGCGTTCGTGGTGGACGCGGTGCAGGGCATCGTCCGGCAGCTCGACCCGCGGGCGCTGACGCCGGTGGGCGAGCCGGTCCGCTACCCGCCGGGCATCACCGGCGGTACGTTCGACGGCGCCGGCAAGCTGTGGGTCGCGGTGCCCAGCGAGGGCACCGTCTCGGCGGTGACCGCCGCCGAACTGCCGGAGACGCCCGGTGAGGCGCCGCCCGCGGGGCTGAGCCCGAAGCGGGTCGAGACGTACGACGTGGCCGAGCCGGCGCACGAGCTGGTCGTGTCCACGCTGGACGAGGGTGTGGCGGTCCTGGACCGGACCTCGGCGTCGCTGGTGACGGTGGTCGGCGGGCAGACCCGGCGGGCGCAGCTGAGCATGACCGCGCCGGGGTACCTGCCGACGCGTACCAGCGGGCCGCAGGTGCCGGTCACGGTTCCCGGTGACCGGTCGGTGCACGTGGTGCGGGACAGCCGCGAGGTGAAGCGGTTCACGGTGCCCGGCACCGGCGCCCGGCTGAGCCCGGCGGTGGCGTGGGCGGGCCGGTTCTACTGCGCCGACGAGAACACCGGCACGGTGTACGCCTTCGACACCGAGGGGCAGCTCGTGCAGACCGTCAAGGGTTCCGGCCGGCCCGGCCCGGTCGAGCTGGAGGTACGCGAGAACCACCTGTTCATCAACCCGCCGGACTCGTCCACCGCGCAGGTGGTCGACGACCGCAACCGGGTGCGTGAGGTCGACAAGTACGCCAACGACGTGCTCGGTGGCGACCCGCCGCCGGTGGCCCCGCCGCCGCCCCCGCCGAAGAAGCCCAAGGTCGGCAAGCCGGGTGCGCCGAAGTCGGTGACGGCCGCCGCCGGTGACGCGTCGGCGCGGGTGAGCTGGCAGGCCGCCGCGTCCAACGGCGCCGAGATCACCCGGTACGTGGTGGAGGGCGCCGGTCGGACCCACCAGGTCGGCGCGAACCAGCGTGCGCTGGAGGTCACCGGTCTGACGAACGGTGCGACGTACACGTTCTCGGTGCACGCGGTGAACGCCAAGGGCGAGGGGCCGCCGCGGCGCAGCAACCCGGTGGTGCCGACCGCCGAGGTGCCGGACCCGCCGGCGTCGGTGGCCGCCGAGGCGCGGCCGGACGGCACGGTGCGGGTGAGCTGGCCCGAGGCCGACGGCCAGGGCAACACGATCGCGAGGTACGCGGTGACGGCGACCTCGGCGGGCGCGAGCGCCCCGGCGGGTGAGTCGGCGAAGACGGAGCTGGTGGTGCCGGCCGGGCAACTGGAGTACGGCACCCAGTACGCGTTCACGGTGACCGCAGTGAGCGACAGGGGGGCCGGGTCGAAGGCGTCGCCGGTGAGCAACACGGTGGTGCCGTTCACCACGCCGAAGGCGCCGACGGAGCTGCGCGCGTCCACGGTCGCCGACCAGCCGGGCACGGTCGCGGTGCAGTGGTCCCCGGCGGTGGACAACGGCCGCCCGGTGACGAAGTACGTCGTGGAGGCCGCCGGAAAGTCCGTCGAGGTGACCGACGTGCAGACCACGGTTGGTGGGCTGGGCAACGGCCAGAACGTGACGGTGAAGGTCAAGGCCGTCAACGAGGCCGGGCCGGGCCCGGAGGCGAGCACCACCGCGCGGACCGTGGCCGAGCCCCGGATCACGGTGACCGGCTCGTCGGCGGACGCCACGTCGGTGACCGTCACGTTCACAGTGGATGCGGGCGGTGGGCGCGCCACCTGCACGGCGGCGACCGGCGGGAAGACGGCGAGCGGCAGTTGTTCCAGCCTGCGGGTGACCGGGCTGGCGCCGGGTACCGCGTACACGGTGACGCTGACCGCGTCGAACGCCGCCGGCCGGGGCACCGCTTCCCGCGCGCAGACCACCGACCCGGTGTACGGCATCGCCACGTGCAAGAACGGCCCGTCGGGTGACCAGCGGACGTACTGCGACAGGGACGTGGCGGGCCGCAACGGCAACGAGATCTTCAAGGTGCCGCAGCAGGACAACGACCGGCAGGCCGGTTGGGTGCCGGACGGCCGGCGGCTGCGCACCTACTGCAAGGTGAAGGGCGAGAACGTGGACGCCTGGATCTACAACGACAACAAGCAGAGCACCTGGTGGATCCAGGTCGCCTACGAGGGCAAGACCTACATTCCGTGGGCCTGGCTCAACCTGGAGGGCGGCGACGACCTCGACGTCCTGCCCGCCTGCTGACCGCACCGTCCGAGAGGCACATCCGTGAATACGCACGAACCGCTGAGCCAGCCGGAGGTCCAGGGCTTCGCCGCCCTGGCCGCCCGGCTGGCCGACAACGTCAACGCGGTCGTGCTGGGCAAGCCGCAGGTGGTGCGGCTGGCGCTCACCGCGCTGTTCGCGCAGGGGCACGTGCTGCTGGAGGACGTGCCGGGCGTCGGCAAGACCACGCTGGCGCGGGCGATCGCGGCCACGGTGAAGGGGCAGTGGCGGCGGATCCAGTTCACGCCGGACCTGCTCCCCTCCGACGTGTCAGGGGTGACCATCTTCAACCAGGCCAGCCGGGGCTTCGAGTTCCACCCTGGGCCGGTGTTCGCCAACATCGTGATCGCCGACGAGATCAACCGGGCGTCGCCGAAGACGCAGTCGGCGCTGCTGGAGGTGATGGAGGAGCGGACCGTCACCGTGGACGGCGTCCGGCATCCGGTGCCGCAGCCGTTCCTGGTGGTGGCCACGCAGAACCCGGTGGAGATGGACGGCACGTACCGGCTGCCCGAGGCCCAGCTCGACCGGTTCCTGGTGAAGCTGTCGGTCGGCTACCCGGACGAGGCGGTCGAGGTGGAGGTGCTGCGCGGCGCCACGGTCCGCTCCCCCGACTCGCTCACCGCCGTCACCGACACCGCGACAGTCGGCGAGATGGTGAAGATGGCCCGGCGGGTGCACATCGCCGAGCCGCTCTACGCGTACGCGGTGCGGCTCGCCGCGGCGACGCGTACCCATCCGCAGGTGCGGGTCGGGGTGAGCCCGCGCGGGGTGATCGCGCTGACCCGGGCGGCGTGCGCGTACGCGCTGATCGACGGCCGGGGGTGGATCATGCCGGAGGACCTGAAGGCGCTCGTCGAGCCGGTGTTCGCGCACCGGCTGCTGCTCACCCCTGATGCGCAGGTGCGTGGTGTGACACCCGCCGAGGTGCTGCGCCAGGCGGTCGCGTCGGTGCCGGTGCCGCTGCCGTCGGGCCAGGCCACAGCGGTGCACGGCTGAGCGTGGGGATCACCGCCCGTGGCATCGGGCTGCTCGTCGCCGCCCTGGTGCTGCTCGGCGTCGGGTTCCGGTTCGCGTACCCGGAGCTGACGGTGCTCGGCGTGGCGGCCGGCGTGGCGGTCGGCTACGCCGTGGTGAACGCGGCCTGGCGGCCCCGGCTGAGCGTCGACCGGCGGGCCGACCCGGACCGGGTGGCCCGGGGTGAGCCGGCGGCGATGGAGCTGACGGTGCGCAACACCGGCCGGTTGCGGGCAGCGAACCTGGTGGCCGAGGACCGCTGCGCCGGGGCGCTGGTGCCGGTGCCGCTGCTGCGGTTGCGCCCGGGCCGGGACACCGTGGCGCGGTACGAGGTGCCGACGCACCGGCGTGGCGTGGTGCCGGTGGGGCCGCTGCGGGTGGTGCGCCGGGATCCGCTGGGGCTGGTGGCGCTGGCGCGCGGCTACGGCGGCACGGTGCCGGTGTGGGTGCACCCGCGTATCCACCCGCTCTCCGCGGTGCCCACGGGTGCCGGGCGCAGCCTGGACGGGCGCACCGACAGCGTGCCGCACGGGTCGATCACGTTCGACTCGCTGCGGGAGTACGTGGTGGGCGACGAGTTGCGGCGCGTGCACTGGCGCACCAGCG
Organism: Micromonospora sp. CNB394; assembly: GCF_000374985.1. Classification (NCBI taxonomy): domain Bacteria; kingdom Bacillati; phylum Actinomycetota; class Actinomycetes; order Micromonosporales; family Micromonosporaceae; genus Micromonospora; species Micromonospora sp. CNB394. The sequence continues at coordinate 57,466 of NZ_KB895847.1, forward strand.
CCCGGGTGGGTGAGCTGATGGTGCGGGAGAACGTGGACACCAGCCTGCCGCGCCTGGTGGTGGTGCTGGACAACCGCGCGTCCGCGCACCCGGGCCGGGCCGGTGGTGTCGCTGAGTCGTTCGAGGCGGCGTGCGAGGCGGCGGCGTCCGTGGTGGCCGCGGCGGTGCGGGAGGACCTGCCGGTGCACCTGCTGCTCGTCGTACCGGCCGAGGTGGAGCCCGCGGGCGCGGCCGGGCCGCTGGACCGGCTCGCCGCGGTGGAGCTGGCGGGCGCCGGGCCGGACGTGCTGCCCGCCGCTACGAGCAGGCTGCGCCGGGATCGGCTCGGCGACACGCTGGTGTTCCTGACCGGGCCGGGTGGCCGCGACGACCTGGGGCACGTGGGCGCGCTGCGCGGCGCGTACCCCTCGGTCGTGGTCGGGATGTTCGGTGCGGACGGGCCGACGGCGGCCGGCGCGGCGGGCCTCACGGTGCTGGACGCGGCCGACGGCGCGGCGTTCGCCGCCGAGTGGGACGGGGTCCGCCGGTGGTGACGCCGCCGCGGACCGAGGCGGCGGGCCGCGTGGCCCGGGCGCTGCGGGCCACGCCGGTGCCGGCCGCGCTGATCGTGCTGGTCGCGCTCTCCGGCGTGGTGCTGGGCCGGGTGTACGCGGATCCGCTGCTGACCCGGCTCATGGCCGGCGCGGCGGCCGGTTCGGTGCTGGTCGGCGTGGCCGCCCGGCGGCTGCCGTCCTGGCTTGTCGCGCCGCTGTCGGTGGCCGCGCTGACCGGGTGGACGCTGCTGTCGCTGCGGCTGGCCGCCGCGCACGCGGCGCTGCCCGGCGGGCTCGGCGAGGTGACCGCCGACGCGGCCCGCAACGCGATCCCCCGGCTGCTCACCGCGATGATCCCGGTCGAACCGGCCCCGGACACGGTGCTGGTCCCGGTGGTCGCGGCCTGGCTGGCCGGGCTGACCGCCGCCGAGGTGGCGCTGCGGGCCGGGCGGGTGCTGCTGGGCTACCTGCCGCCGGCGCTGCTCTACGCCGGCGCGCTCTACGTGGTCGGGCCCAACGCTGATCCGGCGATCGGCCCGACGGTGCTGTTCGCGGCCGTCGCCACGGCCGGCCTGGCGGCCCCCGGGCGCCGGTCCGGACCGGCGCCCGGCCCGGTCGCCGGTCTCAGCCCCGCGGTACGCGCGGCGGTGCGGCTGCGGCTGGCGTCGGCGAGCGCGGCCGGGCTCGCCGTGGTGGTGGCGCTGGCGGCGTTGCTCGCCCCGGTGGTGGCCGCCCAGGTCGACGAGCGGCCGGTCGACCCGCGCCGCTACGTGGAGCCGCCCCGGGTGGAGTCGCTGGACGAGAACCCGCTGATCCGGATCTCCGGGTGGGCGCTGAACCCGGACCAGCGGCTGCTCGACGTGCGCACCGTCGCGGGCGCGGGCGACGGCGGGCCGCCGCGGATCCGGCTGGCGGTGCTCAGCGACTACGACGGGGTGACCTGGCGGGTCGGCGCCACGTACCGCAACGCGGGGCGGATCCTGCCCGCCACCGAGCCGGCTCCGGGCGCGGCCACCGACGAGGTGCGCCAGGAGATCACGGTCGGCGACCTGACCGGGCGGCTGCTGCCGGCCGTCCCCACGCCGCGCGAGGTGACCGGTGCGCGGGTGGCGTACGACCCGGCGACCGGGACGCTGATCCGGCCGGAAGGGCTCGCGCCGGGGCTGCGGTACGAGGTGTCCTCGGTGCGGGAGCGCCCGGACGCGAACCTGCTGAGCACGGCGAACGTGCCCGCCGGCGACGAGGTGGCCCGGGTGCTGCGGGTGGCCGACGGCGCGCCGGAGCCGTTGCGGAGGCTCGCCACCCAGCTCGCCGAGTCGAACGGCGGCCCGTACGCGCGCGCCGACGCGATCGCCATGTTCCTGGCCGAGCACTACCGGGTGACAGCCGACGCGCCCAGCGGGCACGCGTACCCGAACCTGGCGTTCTTCCTGTTCGGACCGCGTAACGGCGGCGGGCAGCGGGGCACCTCGGAGCAGTTCGCCGCCGCGTTCGCGGTGCTCGGCCGCCTCGCCGGCCTGCCGACCCGGGTGGTGGTCGGGTTCGAGCCCGAGGGCGACGGTCCGGTGCGGGCGGCCGACGCGTACGCCTGGCCGGAGGTGCTGTTCGACGGCGTCGGGTGGGTGCCGTTCGACCCGATGCCGCGCCCGGACTCCGAGCCCCGCCCGGTGGAGGAGGACTTCCGGCCGCAGCCGGAGGACCCGCCGCCGTCGGAGGTGCCCGCTCCTGCCGAGGAGCCCAGCGTCACGCCTCCGGCCGCCGCGCCCGCACCGGGCCGGGAGCGGGACGGCCCGGGTACGCCGGTGCTGGTCGGCGTCGGCGTCGGCGCTTTGGTGCTGCTGCTCGGCGCGGTGCTGGCGACGCTGGTCGTGTTGCGCCGCCGGTTGACACGCTCCCGTCTGGCAGTGGGCGATCCGGGCGAGCGGGTCGCGGGCGCGTGGCGGGAGCTGACCGACGCGCTGCGGCTGGCCGGGCACCCGGTCGGGCCGGACCTGGCGGCGGCGGAGGTCGCCGAGCAGGCCCGTCGGACGCTCGCCGAGGCCCGTACGGCGCGGCCCGGAGAGGGCGCGGCGAGCGACGACCCGGATGGCGCAGCGGTGGACGAGCTGGCCGCTCTGCTCAACCAGGCGGGCTTCGCGCCGGGCAGCGTCACGCCGGAACAGGCGGAACGGGCCGCACGGCTGAGTCAGGGTTTCGCCGACGCGCTGCGGGCGGCGCGGTCCCGGTAGGGACGGCTGTTGTGGACGGTCCACCCGGGTCCGCTACGGTGGCGACGCTGATGAACAGCCGTAACCGGATCGCCGGGCCGGTACCTCTACGAGCCGTCCTGAGCAGCTGCTGACCCTCCTGGTCGTCGAACGCCTGCGGGGCACCGGCGGCCGGCGTCGCGGAAGTAGGGTAAGCGGTGATCTGCATCAGGAACCGGCGTTTCGGTCTGCTCTGGAGCAGTACGCTCTTGTCCAACCTGGGCAATTGGCTGATGATCGTCGCGGTGCGGTCTACGTCTACACCATGACCGGGTCGACGCTCAGCAGCGGTGTCGCCTTCGTCGCGCAGACCCTGCCCGCGATCGTCTTCGCGCCCCTGGCCGGGGTGCTGGCCGACCAGTGGGACCGGCGCGCGGTGATGGTCGGCGCGGACCTGCTGCGCGCGGCTATCGTGCTCGCCCTGATCGTGGTCGACGATCCGGGCATGCTGTGGCTGCTCTACACGGTGATGTTCTTCGAGAGCGCAATCGGGCATGTCTTCCAGCCCGCAGCCCGGGCGGTGGTGCCCGCCATCGTCGGCCGGGGCAGTGACCTGGAGGCGGCGAACGCCTGGAACACGGTGGCGAGCGGCATCGTCCGCCTCGCCGGCGCACCCCTGGGCGGCGCGCTCTACGCCCTCGTGGGTTTCGACGCTCTGGTGCTGATCGACTCCGCGACGTACCTGGTCTCGGCCGTACTGATCTTTGGAATGGGCAGGCTGCGGGTGGCCGATGACTGGCACCGGCCGGACAGGTCGTCCTGGCTGGCCGCCTTCCGAAGGCAGATCCGGGAGGGACTGGCCTTCCTCTTCGCACATTCCGTCCTCCGCACGATGCTCGGCGTCTCCAGCCTCTTCCTGATGGCGAACGCCGCTCTGAACGTGCTTCTCGTGCCGTACGTCATCAGCGTCCTCGGCGGCGACGCCGGCGATGTCGGCGTGCTCATGGCCGCGCTGGGCGGCGGCTTCCTGGCCAGCGCGTACGTCGGCAACGTGCTGTCCCGTAGCGGTCTCCTCCGGCTTTCGTTCACCGGCTGCCTGGCGGCGATCACCCTCTGCTTCGCCGGGCTCTTCCTCATCCACCACTTCGCCGCCGCGCTGGTCTTCATCGCCCTCGCCGGCCTGCCCGGTGGCGCGTTGCTGATGCTGGTCCAGGTCCAGGTCCAACGCCATACCCCGGACCGCCAACTCGGCCGGGTCGGATCCGCCTTCTCCGCCGCCGAGATGGCCGCGACCGTCGTGGGTGCCTCGGCGGGCAGCATCGCCGGACAACAGTTGCCCCTCATCACCACGGTCTGGCTCGTGATCGGCGTGCTGGCGGCCAGCACAGCAGTCGCCGCCCTCCTGCTACCCACCCGGTCCGGACCGCCGGTGGCGGAGCCGACGGCGTCGGCACCTCGGCCGGCGACAGCCAGAACCGGTGGCGACGGCTGAATCGCCGTCGATCCGTCACGACTGAGGGAAGCTGGCGCGCAGCTTGCGGACGAGTTTGCGCAGCCCGGCCTGCCAGCCGTCCGGGTCCTCGGCGCGGCGGCGGGCGTAGTCGGCCACCTCCGGGTGCGGCAGGATCAGGAACCGTTCCTCGGCCAGCCCGGCGACGACCGCGTCGGCGACCTGGTCCGGGGTGAGGATCGTCCCGGACGCGGCGATCACCCGGGCACCCAGGTGCCCCTCGGCGAGGCCGTCGGCGAGCATCGGGGTGTCCACACCCTGCGGGCACAGCGCGCTGACCCGGATGCCGGCGTCCCGGTAGGTGATCGCCAGCCACTCGGCGAAACCCACGGCGGCGTGCTTGGTGGCGGTGTACGGGGCGTCTCCGACCGCCGTGAGCACGCCCGCCGCCGAGCAGGTGAGCAGCAGGTGGCCCTGGCCCCGGCTGAGCATCCCCGGCAGCACCGCGCGGGCGCTGTGCAGGTGTCCCAGCACGTTCACCCGCCAGGCCCGGTCCCAGTCCGCGTCGGGCGCGTAGATGCCGCCGCCGGTGGCCACGCCGGCGTTGGCGCAGAACAGGTCGATCCGGCCGTGGCGGCGCTCGGTCTCCTCGACGAGCGCGCGTACCGCCGCCTCGTCGGTGACGTCGAGCCCGGCGCCGCTCGCGACCGGGCCGATCGCCTCGGCGGCGGCGCGGGCCGCGTCGGCGGCCAGGTCGGCCAGGACCACCGCGGCGGCGCCCTCGGCGGCGAACCGGCGGCCCAGCGCCGTCCCGATCCCGCCGGCTCCACCGGTGATCACCACCACCCGGTCGGTCAGGTTCATCTCAGGCCACCTCTCCGGGGGCGAGCCGGGGCAGCAGGTCCATCCAGGCCGCCGTGCCGCCCTCGGTGATCTCGGGAGTGGGCAGCACCGCGAGCACCGGCACGTCGACGCCGTTGTCGGCGTACCGGCGGACGGCGGCCACGCACTGCTCGGGCGAGCCGTGCGGCACCAGCGCGTCGACGACCTCGTCCGGCACGGCCGCGGAGGCGCCCTTCCGGTCCCCGGCCGCCCACGCCTGCCACATCGGGCCGAGCGAGTCCTGGCGGCCCAGCCACCTGTGGAAGGCGGCGTACGCGGGCACCGTCAGGTAGCCGGTGATCATGCGGCGGCCCAGCGCGCGGGCGTAGGCGGCGTCCTCGGTGGGGCAGACGAAGATGCGGGCGGCGACCTCGAAGCCGGGCCGGCGCTCGCCCACCTCGGCGAGCGCGGTCGTCACGTCGTCGGCGGCCAGCCAGTTGAGGATCACCCCGTCGGCCTCGGCGGCGGCCAGGCGCAGCATGCCGGGGCGCAGCGCGGCCAGCAGGACCGGTGGCGGCACGCGGGGCGGGCGCTCCAGCGTGAACCGCCGGACCGTGAACGTGTCGAACGTCCCGTCGACTGTCTCGCCGCGCAGCGCGGCCCGCAGGAACCGCAGCACGTCCCGGGTTCGCTTGAACGGCTCGTCGAACGGCACCGCGTTCCAGTCGCGTACCACCACCGGCGACGAGGCGCCGACGCCGAGCGCGAACCGGCCCGGCGCGGCCTCGGCCAGCGCGGCGGCGCTCATCGCGAGCAGTCCCGGCCCCCTGGTGGACACCGGCGTGATCGCGGTGCCGAGCCGCAGCCGCGGCGACCACGCGGCGGCCAGGGCCAGCGGGGTGAACGCGTCCGTGCCCGCCACCTCCGACGACCAGACGTCGGTGAACCCGGCGTCGTCGAGAGCCGCGTAGACCGCGGCGTGGTCGGCGAGCGGGATGCCGCCCAGCGGCACGGTCATGCCCCATCGGTTCGTCACCCGTCGATGGTGCCCGTCCGGCACCGCCGGCAGCAAGATCCAGGCGAATATGGGTGATCCGCACCGAGGCGCAGAGAACGCGGCTGGACGGCGGTGACCGGCGGCGGCAAGACGCTGCTGACGAGGCCGTTCTGACCGGCGACGCCGGTGCCGGACGCCGCACCCGGGCTACGATCCGCGCGTGACCTTCTCGCTCGTCGCCCGCTCCGCCGACGGGCGTCTGTACGGCGTCGCCGTGGCCAGCCGGTTCCTCGCCGCCGGGGCGCTGGTGCCGGCGGCCGAGGCACTGGTGGGCGCGGTCGCCACCCAGGCGCACGCCAACCTCGCCTACCGGGCGCAGGCGCTCGCGCTGCTGCGTACCGGCGTCACCGCCACGGACGCGGTGGCCGGGCTCGTGGCCGCCGATCCCGGCCGCGACGACCGGCAGCTCGCCGTGGTCGGGGCGACCGGCGACGGGGCCACCTGGACCGGGCCGCGCTGCCATCCGTGGGCCGGCGGGCAGGCCGGCGACGGGTGGGCCGCGCAGGGCAACATCCTGACCGGTCCGCAGGTGATCGACGCGTTGCGCGACGCCTGGCTGACCGGCGACGAGCTGCCGTTCCCGCAGCGCCTGCTGGCCGCGCTCACCGCCGGTGACCGGGCCGGTGGTGACCGGCGTGGCCGGCAGAGCGCCGCGATGCTGGTGGTGCAGCGTCACGGCGGCTACGCCGGCACCGGCGACGAGCTGGTGGACCTGCGCGTGGACGACCACGCCGACCCGGTCGCCGAGCTGGGCCGTCTGCTCGGCATCCATCACATGCTGTTCGGCCGCCCCGACCCGGCGACGCTGCGTGACCTCACCGGTCCGCTCGCGGCCGAGGTGGCGGAGCTGCTCGCCACCACCGGTCACCCGGTCGGCCCGGCCGGTCTGGACGACGCGTTGGCGGCCTGGACCGGCCTGGAGAACCTGGAGGAACGCTTCGTGCCCGGCCGGATCGACCCGATCGTGCTGGAGCACCTGCGGCACTGCGCGGGGCGCTGAGCGGTCAGCCGCCGAAGGCCAGCCGGCCGATGCCGGCCCGGGTCAGCTCGGCGTGTTCGTCGGCGGTCAGCGGCAGCCGCCCGGTGGCTTTGCGCAGCACGGTGAGCGCGTCCCAGCCCAGGGCCGGCGGCACCGGCGCGCCCGCGGTGAGCACGCCGGCCACCGTGTCCGCGGCGGCCGGGGTCAGCCACGGCGGCAGGTCCAGCGCGTCGGCCAGGTCCAGGCCGTGCACCGCGACCTCCACCACCCGGGTACGCAGGAACTCCGGCAGCGTCATCGCGTCACCGTGCCGGGTGCGTACGACCTGGCCCGGCGGCGCGGCGGCGACCGCCTCGTCGGTGGCGCGCCAGGCCCGGCCGAACTCCGCCGCCACCGCCGCCGCACCCGGGTGCTCCCGGGCGGCACGGCGTGCGCCCTCGACGCGGTCCCGGTCGACCGGCGGGCTGAACTTGGCCGCGCCGAAGTAGGCGGGCGCGTCGACCTCGGCCCGGGGCGGGGCGGGTTCGGCGAGCATCCCGGCCAGGCGTCCGGCTCCGGTGCTCACGTGCGCGACCAGGTCCCGAACCCGCCAGGGCGGGCACGGGGTGGGCCGGTCCAGCGCCGCGTCGTCCAGGTCGCGCAGCGCCCGTTCCAGGCGTCCGCACTCGGCCCGGAACGCCGCCCGTACGGTCCGCACCGGCGGTCAGCCCTTCCAGCGGGGCACCAGCCGGTGCACCACGACCAGCACCAGCGCGGCCACCACGGCGACCATGCCGACGATGCCGGCCGCGCTGCCCGCGTACCCGACGAACAGCGGGCGGCGGCCGAGCGCCTCGACGGGGATGGTGGAGCGGTCGACCAGCCAGGACAGCGCCGCCGCGGAGACCAGCAGGGCCACCACGCCGATGCCGCCGAGCACGGCGCCGGCCACCCGGTGCGCCTCCCCCGGCTCCACCACCGCCTGCTCCCGCTGGAAGAACAGCAGCACCAGCCCGGCGGCGGCGGCCCAGGCGCCGACCACCAGGTACGCGGCGACCGCGTCACTGGGTCGGTGCCACCCGGCGGAGAGGGTGGCGACACCCGCGGCGGCGGCGTACCCGGCGCCGAGGAACGCCCCGGCGACCCGCAGCTTGCGCGGCAGCACCAGGATCAGCGCGACCGCGACCGAGGCCGCCACGGCGGTGTGCCCGCTGGGCAGGCTGTTGCCGGCCGCCGCGCGTTCCGGGTCGATCCCGAAGTCCGGACGGACCAGGTAGTACTTGAGCAGTTGGGTGGTCACGTTGGCGCCGGCGATCAGCAGCGTCGCGGTGACGGCGAGCGCCTTGCGCCCGCGGATCAGCGCGATGAAGCCGATCACGGCGGTCGCGGCCAGCAGCGACACCACCGACATGGCGTTGAGGATCGTGTCCACCGGACCGTCGATGCGGTCCTGACCGATCCGGTTGCCGGTGAGCGCCACCGTGTCCAGCCACTGACCCAGTTCGGTGTGCACGGCGAAGCGCCACACCAGCCCGAACGCGGCTGTCTGGATCAGGGCCAGTACGACCAACCAGACCGCCGTCCAACCCCTCGCCGTCTCCCGCACCCGGACAACTTAGCGGTAGGCCCGCTCCGGCGCGCGGCGGAGCGCCATCGGCGGCGGCGTACGGTGAGGCGGGCGATTTCGAGGAGGTGGCGCGTGACCGGCACGACGCAGCGGCAACCGGAGGACGGTCCGCGGCCGGAGTCGCTGGCCGACCTGCTCGGCGGCCGGCGCGGGGCGGTGGACGCGACGCTTCCCCCGCTGGCGTTCGGCCTCGGCTGGGTGCTCGGTGGGCTGGGCGGCGGCGTGCTCGCGGCGGTGCTGACCGGCACGGCGGTGGCCGGCTGGCGGTGGCGGCGCGGCGACCGTCCCCGCTCGGTGCTCGTCGGGCTGCTCGCGGTCTGCGTGGCGGCGCTCATCGCGTTGCGCACCGGCCGGGCCGCCGACTTCTTCCTGCTCCAGATCGCCGCCAACACGGCGAGCGCGCTGGCCTGGGCGGTGAGCATCCTGGTGCGGTGGCCGCTGCTGGGTGTGGTGGTCGGCACCGCGCTGGGCCAGCGGACCCGGTGGCGGCGCGACCCGGCGCTGCTGCGGGCGTACGGGCGGGCCAGCTGGGTGTGGGCCGCCACCTACGTGCTGCGGGTCGCGGTGTTCGTCCCGCTGTGGCTGTACGGGCAGGTGGTCGCGCTGACGGTGGCGCGGGCGGCGCTGACGTGGCCGGTGATCGCGGCGGCGCTGGCGGGGAGCTGGGTGGTGATCCGGCGCTCGCTGCCGGCCGGGCATCCGGGGCTGCGGCATCCGGTGGCGGGCACGGAGGGTGTGGCGGCGCGCACAGAATAATGGAGAGGCCGCCACGGGGGGAGCGGCCTCTCCGTCAATTACGGTACTCCGTTCAGCGCCCGGATGTGATCCCGTGGACCGCTGAATTTCCGTGCCTTTTCGCGCCATGGGTCGTCGCCGGGCGGAGTGGTGGGCCGGCCGGTCCGCTGCGTCGGCCGGACAGCCGGCCCACCCGGCCTGACCGTGGGCGTCAGGCCGTCCGCCGACCCGGCCGCTCCGTTCCCCCATCGGCCGGGTCGGCCTCCTCCGCGGGCGGGCTCTCACCCGCCCGCGGAGGAGAGGTCACCTCACCCCTGCGGGAAGTAGGTGCCGTAGTCGGCGTACGCCATGGCGACGTCCGCCTGCGCCCAGAACCGGTGGTAGTTGAAGACCGGTTCGGGACCGCCGTCCAGGTACGCCTGCACCTTCGGCCAGTCCGGGTCGTTCTTGTAGAACGACCGGATGTCCAGGAAGCTCTTGCCCGGGGCGATCACGTCGCCGTTGGGCATCTTCCCGGTCCAGCCGTTGGGGACGTAGAGACCCTGGCCGTTGGCGGCGTTGTAGACGTCGTCGAAGCGCCGGTAGTCGCCGCGCTTCTCCGGCGTCGAGACGCCCTTGCTGTCGGCGGACGCCGAGAGCGCGTCCAGCAGGCCCTTGGCGGTGTTCTTCGCCGCGGCGTTGCCGGACTTGGCCGCGTACGCGATGAGCGTGCGGGCGTAGGCGCCGGCGACACCGACGTCCTGACCCTTGACCGTCACCTCGACGTGCAGGTTGGTGTTCGGCTGCGGGCTGCTCGGGTTCCAGTTGGCCGGCTGGCCGGTCCACTTCATGTCCGACGGGATCGACCAGTTGGTGCCGATCGTGGTGTTGGCGATGGCCCACGGCACCCACTTGTCCAGCAGCGCCTTGGCCTTCGCGTTGCCGGTCTCCAGGTACAGCTCGGCGATGCGCTGCATCGACCAGGCCTGCATGCCGAACCACTGGTTCGACGGCGGGTCGTTGTAGACCGGGTCGACGTCGTAGTACATGCCGTAGAAGGTGGCGGTGCCGGCCGGCGGCTGGGCGTAGCTGCCGTCCCAGCTGTTGGTGGCGCCACCGGCGATGCCGCCCTCGGCGGACTGGAGCCAGGTGTAGAACTCCAGCTGCCGGTCGAGGCTCTTCTGCCAGTCGGAGACCGCGGTCGGCGACTTCGGCTTCAGCTCCGCGACGTTGGTCATGGCCCAGGCCGCGAACGGGTTCTGGTAGCCGAAGTGGTTGTGGCTCGAGCCGATCCGCCAGGACCAGTTCTGGCCCGCCTCGTACGCGCCGCCCCAGGCGTAGTACCAGGAGAGCAGGTAGTGCGCCGAGTCACGGCCGCTGCCGGCCGGGCAGGTGCTCGCCCCGACGCAGTTGCCGATCTTCTTGAAGTACTTGTCGAACAGCGCGTAGCGCAGGTAGTCGCCCATCTTGGCGGCCTTGGCCACGGTGGCCGCCACGTCGGCCTGCTTGCCCTGCGCCTTGGCCCAGGTCAGCGCCCAGTAGGCGGCCTGGACGGCACGCGCGTCGGCGTCCGGGGCGTTCGTGTACTTCCACTGCTTGGCCGGGGCGCTGGACTCCTTGACGAACAGGTCCAGGTAGCCGTTCGGGCCGCCGTGCTTGAACGTGTCGCAGGACGGCTGCGGCACGGTCTCCCACACCGACTCCTGGGTGCCCCGCTGGAACGTGTTGATGTACGCGGGCCGCGTGGTGCCGTCGCCGCAGCGGCCGAACCCGTAGGTGTTGTCCACGTCGAGCAGCCAGTGCATGCCGTAGATGTCACCGGTGCCGTACGTGGACTGCAGCTCCGAGCGCAGCGGGTCCTGGCCGACCGGCACGTTCGGCTGCAGGGCCGACGGGTACTGGCTGGGCAGGTTGTGCTCGGCGGCGTACTGCGGGGTGCCGGGCGAGCCGGCCGTCGCCTGGTCGGCGTGCGACGGGATGATGTACTTTTCCATCACCGTCCAGGCGTTGTTGAAGGGTGCCCAGTTCTGGGTGACCCGGCCGTACTGCGCCTCCAGCCAGAGCCAGAAGCTGAACGCCTCCGAGGTGGTCTCGTGGCCGTGGTCGGGCGCCTCGACGATGAGCGTCTCGATCGAGTGGTACGGCACACCCTCGGGGCTGAAGTAGCCCGAATTCTTGATCTTGCCGTACTGGTCGAGGAACTTCTTGATGTAGGCGTTGTCGCCGCCGGGGGTGTCGTTGTCCGCCTCGGTGGCGATGACGGCGATCGGGGCGTAGCCGGTGGCCGACGCGGTGACCGTGGCGGTGCCGCCGACCGTGTCGGAGTCCTCCGCGGCGGAGACCGTGGCGGCGACGCCGGTGCTCCAGTTGGCCGAGGTGAGCGTCAGCGAGGCCGGCGACACGGTGATGTCGCGGTCGCCGGTGACGGCGAGGGTCACCGGCACGCTGGCGGTGGGCGCCGCGCTGAGCGTGTACCGGACCGTGGCGCTGCCGCCTTCGGCGACGGTGACCGCCGACGGGCTGGCGACCAGCTTCGGCCCGCTCGCCGCGGTCACTGTGAACGACTTCTCCGAGACGGCCGTGCCGCCCGCGTTGTCGTACGCCTTGGCCTGCACGGTGTAGCTGCCGGCCGGCAGGTCGAGCAGGTCGTAGCCGTACGGCGCGGTGGTGTCGGTGTTGACCAGCAGGCCGTTGCGGTAGAACTCGACCTTGGTGATGGTCCCGTCGGCGTCGCTCGCGGTCGCGGTCAGCGGGACGTCCGCCGGCGCCTCGAACGGGCCGGACGGCACGGTCAGCGAGACCGTCGGCGGCTGGTTGGTCTGCGCGCCGTTGCAGGCGACACCGTTGAGGGTGAACGCGGTGGGCTTCGGGTTGCTGCCGCTGTAGCTGCCGTTGAAACCGATGCTCGTGGACGCGCCGGTGGGCAGGCTGCCGTTCCACGACTCGTTCGTCGCGGTGACCTCGCGGCCGGACTGGCTCCACTTGGCCGACCAGCCCTGGGTCACGCGCTGGCTGCTGTTCGGGAAGGCGAACTTCAACGACCAGTTGTTCAGGGCGTCACCCAGGTTCTTGATGGTGACGTTGGCGGTGAACCCGTTGTTCCAGTCGGTCGTCGCGTAGGTCACGTCGCAGGCGGGCGCGGCCTGCGCGGCGCCCGCGGGCAGGGCCACCCCGCCTATGACGAGGGCGGTGGCGGCGACCATCGCCGTACGGCGACGTCTGGCCAGAAGTCTCATGTGGGCGGTGTCTCCTCGGACCGGGCCGGGACCTCGGGCCCCGGCAGGGCGCCTCTACGCGCCGACGGGGCGTACGCGGGGGGACGGAGGCGTCCGGAAAGGTGGTCGTCCCGGCCGTGCCGGGGATCGGGCGCCGCACCGGTTCGTCACCGGGTGCCCTCGGCGGCCCGCGCTCGCGTTCACTGGCTCCGCGTGGCGTGACGAGAGTGTGCCATGGAAGCGCTCCCACCACAACGGCCAGCGCAGATATGCGCTTCCATGTTTCGATCTCGTTTAGGGGCTTTTCCAAACCCGTGACGGGCGTTACAGTCGCAACATCCCGATGGGAGCGCTTCCATCGACGGAGATGCAAGTACTGAATCGCCGGGTGCACCAGTGCCCGGCGCGTCGGCCCGAGGCCGACGGCGGACCAGCCCGGACGCCGCCGCCGGCCGTCACCCGCCAGACGGAGGGAGGTGGAACCAGAGCCACTCGCGTGGCCCGGCTCCCGCGCGACGCGCACGACGGACGCCAATCCCACTTCGTGCGTGTGTGCACCATCGGTGGGGACGGGGGTTGCCCTCCCCCGTCCCCACACTAAACCCCCGTTGTCGACGGCAAAAGAGGCCGACGGGACCGGCGTGACACGCCACCCGGACGGCCTTTCTCGCTATCCACCCCACCCCTCGCCGCTCGCGACGCTCCCGAGCGACGCCCCCGCCCACCCCACGTTCCGGCCGCCCGCCGGCCGCGCCGCGCCCGCGCCGCGTCCGCCGGATCGGGGCCGGCCGCCCCTGGCTATGCCCGGAGCGCTCCCGGCCCAGGGCGGCCCGTCACTCCGAGGAGAAACCTCATGTCGTTACTCACCCGACGGCGCCTGCTCCGCCGCGCCGCCCTGTCCGCGACCGCGGCCGGCGCGGCCCGGTCCGGACTCGCCGGCGCCACCGCGGCCGGGACCGCCACGTCGACAGTCGCGCTCAGCGGCTGCGACAGCCCGCCCGAGCGCACCACCGACCCGGAGCCGGACCGCGGGCTGCGCTTCCCCGACGGCTTCGCCTGGGGCGCGGCGACCTCGGCGTACCAGATCGAGGGGGCCGCGAAGGAGGACGGGCGGGGTGAGTCCGTCTGGGACACCTTCAGCCACACGCCGGGCCGGATCCGCAACGGCGACACCGGCGACGTCGCGGCCGACCACTACCACCGGTACGCGCAGGACCTGGACCTGATGCGCGACCTGGGGCTGCGCAGCTACCGGTTCTCCATCTCCTGGCCCCGCATCCAGGCCGACGGCTCCGGCCGCCCCAACCAGCGCGGCCTCGACTTCTACCGCCGCCTGGTGGACGGGCTGCACGAACGCGACATCGCGCCGATGGCCACGCTGTTCCACTGGGACCTCCCCCAGGCCCTCCAGGACGCCGGCGGCTGGGAGAACCGGGACACCGCCGAACGCTTCGCCGAGTACGCCGACGCGGTGTTCCGCGCCCTCGGCGACCGGGTGCCGGTCTGGCTGACCATCAACGAGCCGAAGACGGTGGTGCAGAACGGCTACATCTGGGGCCACCACGCGCCGGGCATCCGCGACGAGGACGCGGCGTACCTGGTCGCCCACCACCTCCAGCTCGCCCACGGCCTCGCCGTGCAGGCGCTGCGCGCCTCCGGCCTCAGCGGCCGGATCGGCCCGGCGCTCAACCTGCACCCCTGCTACCCGGCCGACGACTCGACCGAGTCGGCCGCCGCGACCCGGCTGCACGACGGCTACGAGAACCGCCTCTACCTCGACTCGATCTTCAAGGGCGCGTACCCGCAGGACGTGCTGGACGACCTCGGCCCGGACAGCCGGATGGTCAGTGGCGTCCGGGACGGCGACTTGAAGATCATCTCCAGCCCGGTCGACCTGCTCGCCGTGCAGTACTACACGCCGATCTACGTCACCGGCGACGGCGGCACGGTCCGCAAGTGGCCCACCTCCGAGGCGGAGTGGCAGCAGATCTACCCCGAGGGCATGTACGACATCCTGACCCGGGTCACCCGCGACTACGGCCGGGTGCCGATCACCATCACCGAGAACGGCCTGCCCTGCCCCGACGTGCCCGGCCCGGACGGGACCGTCGACGACGCCGGGCGGGTCACCTTCCTGCGCGACCACTTCGCCGCCGCGCACCGGGCCGTCGGCGACGGGGTGCCGCTGGAGAGCTACCACGTCTGGTCGCTGCTGGACAACTTCGAGTGGGCCGAGGGGTACGAGCAGCGCTGGGGCCTGGTCTACGTGGACTACGCGAGCCAGCGACGGGTGCTCAAGCGCAGCGCCCACTGGTACCGCGACGTGATCCGCCGCAACGGCCTGTGAACCGGTGCGCGCCCCGGCCGGCGATGGGCCGGCCGGGTGCGCGCGTCGGGTGGATCAGCGCGGCAGCGCCTGCTGCAGCTCGGCGCGCAGCGCCGGGGTGAGCATCTCGCCCGCCTGCTTGGCCAGCCGCGCCATCTCGTAGCCGACCACGCCGATGTCGGCGTCCGCCCCGGCCAGCGTGGCCAGGATCGAGCCGTCCCGGATCTGCATCACCAGGAAGTAGCCGCGCCCCATCTCGACCACCGTCTGCTTGACGACGTCACCGTCGAACATCTGGGCCGCACCGGCGGTGATGCTCATCAGGCCGGAGGTCACCGCGGCGAGCTTGTCCGCGTGGTCGCGCGGCAGGTGCGCCGAGATCGCCACCAGGAGGCCGTCGGACGACACCACCACCGCGTGCGCCACCCCCGGAACACGCTCGGCGAACGCGTTCACCAGCCAGCTCAGGTCGCGTGCCTCCTGGCTCAACGTCGTCACTGTCGTCGTCCTCCTTCATCGCGCGGCAGGTACATCTCGGTGGTCTCCTCGGCCTCGGCCCGCCGTACCCCGCTGTAGAGGCGCGACAGCATGCCGCCGACCGCCTCCGGGTCCGGCTCGTGCCGCACCACCGGGCGGCCGGCCGGGACGGCCGAGGTGAGCTGGGCCATCGGCACGCGTACCGGAAGACCTCGTTCGTTCGTCCCTCCGGTCACCGGCGTCGCCGCCGGTGCCGGCGGCACACCCGGCGCCGACGCGGCGGGCCCCTGCCGGCTGAACCACCCGCCGGCCGCCGCGCCGGCATCCGGCGTCAGCACGTCCTCGGCCCGTGCCGGGCGGGGACGCGGCACGGTCACCGGCGCGGGGGCCGGCGCCGGCGCAACGGCACCGTCGTCCGACCCGTCGCCCAGCGGCCGGCCGGTCAGCGGGGACACCGGCAACGCCGCGGGCTGGCCCGGCGCCGGACGCCATCCGGCCACCGGCAGCTCCGCGGTCGCCGCCGCGAGCGCACCGGACGCGGTGACCGGGCCGGAAAGCATCGGCTGCGCCATCCCGCGCCCGAACCGTTCCGGCACCGGCCGGCCCGCCTCCGGCGCGGGCGCCTCGGCCAGCAGCTCGACCGGGATCCGCACCCGGGCCACCAGGCCCTCGCGCCCGGCCCGCAGTTGCACCCGTAAGCCGTTGCGGGCGCTGAGGTGGCTCACCACGAACAGGCCCATCCGTTCCGAGGCCGACACGTCGGCGGCCGGCGGCTCGGCGAGCACGGCGTTCGCCTCCGCCAGCGCCGTCGGGCTCATCCCCAGCCCTTCGTCGACGATCTGCACGAGCGCGCCCCGGCCGTCCGGCTCGACGACCACCCGTACGGCGGTGTCCGGGCGGGAGAACGCGGTGGCGTTCTCCAGCAGCTCCGCGAACAGGTGCACCAGGTCGCCCACCGCGTGCCCGACGACGTGCAGGCCGGTCCGGTTCTCGTGGCGCACCCGCTGGTACTGCTCGATCTCCGCGCTCGCGGCCAGCAGCACCGCGCCCAGACCCACCGGGCGGTTCCACCGCCGGGTCGACTCGGTGCCGGCCAGCACCAGCAGGCTCTCGTCGTTGCGGCGCATCCGGGCGGCGAGGTGGTCGAGCTTGAACAGGTTCTCCAGCTGCTCCGGGTCGCTCTCCTCGCGTTCGAGGTCGTCGAGCAGCTCCAGCTGCCGCTCGACGAGCACCTGGCTACGCCGGGCCAGGTTGACGAACATGGCGTTCACGTTGCGGCGCATCATCGCCTGCTCGACCGCCACGTCGACGGCACTGCGGTGCACGGCCACGAACGCCTCCGCCAGCTCGCCGATCTCGTCCTGCGAGTCGATCACCGAGGGCGGTACGTCGATCGCGCCGATCGGGCGGTCCACGGTACGCAGCCGTTGCAGCGTCAGCGGCAGGTCCACCTGCGCGATCCGCAGCGCCTGGCCGCGCAGCTGCCGCATGGCACGGGCCACCGACCGGCCGACCAGCAGCGAGATCAGCACCGCGACCAGGAGCACGGTCGCGATCGCGCCGGCCACCAGCAGCGTGTCGCGCAGCTGGCGGGCGCTGGCGTCGTCGGCCTGGCGTACCGCGTCGGCGACGATCTCGCTCTCCAGCTGGCGGAACAGCTCCTGCCGCTGCTCGCTGGCCGCCCACCACTGGGTCGCGTCGAGCAGGGCCGGCCCGGCGCCACCGCCGGGCAGTGTCCGCTCCTCCATCCGGGTGGCGGCGGCGAAGGCCGGGTCGACGGAGGTGCGGTCGTAGCGGCGGATCTGGTCGGCGGTCGCCGCGACCCGGAACGCGCCGAGCGCGGTGAGCTGCTGGGCCCGCAGATCGCTGAGCGTCACCTGGTCGTCGGCCTCGTACCGGCCGGACCGGGCGGCGGCGTAGAGCTCGGCGCGGATGCGCGAGGACAGCTCCTTGACCCGGGACAGCTGCACGTACCGCAGCACCGCCTCGGTCAGCTCCTGCCGGCCGCCGCCGGGCGACGGCTCCGCCAGCAGGTTCAGCAGCGCCGCGACCGACCGGTGGTAGTTGCTCAGCACCGTGTCGCTGGAGAGCACCGCCGGCGCCACCGCCGCCCGGATGTTCACCACCTGGTCGTACGCCTCGAGCGCCTCGGAGTAGGACACCCGCCAGGCGGCGTCGGCGTCGGCCAGCGGCGCGGCGGCGACGCGCAGCTCGGCCATCGCCCGGTCGGTGGCCTCCTGCAGCGGGGCGAGCGCGGCGACCGCGGCGTCCCGGTCGGCGCCGGGGCGGCGCAGCGCGGCCAGTTCGCCGGCGGTGCGGTCCCGCTCGTGCTGGAGCCGGTCGACGACGGCGGAGATCTGCTGGCCGATGCCGACCTGCTCGGCGAAGGCGCTGAGCGTGGTGGTCTGCCCGACCAGCCCCCGGGTCTGGATGCCGGCCAGAACGAGGAACGCCAGTGAGGGGATCACCAGCACCGTGGCGAGCTTGGTGCCCATCCGCCAGTCCCGCAGCCGCAACCCGGAGCGCCGCCGGTGCGGCGCGGGGGCCGCACCGCGAGCCGGGTCGGGACCTGCGCCCACGGTTGCCTCCTCGTCCCGCCCCACCACGTCGGGGAGCGGAGTCCATCCAATCAGGCCGCCGGTCGGTGTCAACGGCCGCCCGGACGGCATGACCAGGACGGTCAGCGCCACTGGTGGACGGTCACGTGTGCCAGGCGGCCTCGTCCGTCCGGCCGACCCCGGCGATCTCGTCCGCCTCGGCGAGCCGGCCGAGCGCGACGAGCGCGGCACCGGTGGCGCCGATCTCCGGGTTGCGTTGCCAGCACACCCGGCGGGGCGCGAGCACGTCGAGGAACGCACCGCGCCACCACGGCGAGGCGGTCAGCGCCCCACCACCGAGGATCACCTCCATCGGCTCGCCGACACCGGACTCCAGCAGCGCCAGGTCGTCCGCGACGAGCCGGCACAGGCCGCTCATCAGCCCGGCCAGGATGTCCACGGCGGTGGTGCCGAAGCTGAGTCCGCGCAGCTCCCCCGAGCCCGCCGGGGCGATCCCCGGTGGCCGATCGCCGCCGAAGCGGGGGTTCGCCCGCACCGAACCGGTGACGCGGTCCAGCGCCGCCTCCAGTTCCCTGCCCTCGGGCAGGCGCAGCTCGCGCGACGCCCAGGCGAACAGGTTGCCGCCGCTGGAGTACGCCGCGCCGGTCACCACGTGATGGTGGTCGACCCGGTACCGCCAGAGCTGCTCCGGCAACGGCGGCGGCTCCGAACCGGCCGGCACGGCCTGGATCGTGCGGACCGCCGCGGAGGTGCCCACTGTGACCGCCGCGCGGGTCGGGTCGACACAGCCGGAACCGACGTTGGCGGCCGCGCCGTCGCCGACCGGCGGCGCCCATCGCGCACCGGCCAGCTGCGGCCAGCGCCGCGCGTACGCCGCGTTCAGCCGGCCGTGCCAGCCGTCCGGGGCCAGCCGCAGCATCTGCTCCGGGCGTACGCCGGCCAGCTCGCACGCCTCCGGATCCCAGTCGAGGCGGCGCAGGTCGAGCAACCCGGTGCCGGAGGCCAGCGAGATCGACATCGGCGCGTCGTCGAGCAGCGTGCCGAGCGTGTACTCGGCGAGCCCGGTGAAGCCGGCGGACCGGTCGACGCGCTCGCGCAACCACGGCAGCCGCACCGACCAGTAGCAGCGGTGCCACCAGGCGCCGGTACGCCTGTGGAAGTCCTCCGGATCGGCTGGCCCGGTCGCACCGGGCAGCGGCTCCGGCCGGGTGTCCAGCCAGGTCAGCACCGGACCCGACGGTGTGCCGTCGGGCGCCACCGGCAGCACCGAGTGCCACTGCGCGGAGGTGGCCACGAGGTCCACGTCCCGCAGGTGCCCACCGGCGGCCAGCTCGTCCAGGCACTCCACCAGGCAGGCCAGGTAGGCGGGGCCGTCGAGCGTCCCGGTGCCGTCGTCCCCGGTGACCAGGCGCACCCGACGCCGGGCCAGCGCGCCCGGACGCGGCACGGCGTCCGCGTCGAGCACCAGGCCGCGCACCGAGGAGGTGCCCAGATCCAGAGCGAGAATGTCCATCGCCGGTCAACCTACCCGGCGGGACCGGCGATCACGCCAAGATCCGTACCCGGTGCCCCGCGATCGGGTTCCACGGCGCCTGTCGATCGCGTACAGTGACCGTCATGCCCGCGCACCTGTCCTGCTGGTGGCCCGCCGACCCGGCGGCCCACCCCCGCGCGTAGCTTCCCCACGCGGCCGCCCGACGAGGCGGCCGCCGGTCTCCCCCGGCATCCCGGGTCGCCTCCACCGGCGGCCACCGGCCCACCGAGGAGATCCGATGACCCGCCTGTCCGACCCGCTCGCCGCCGTCGCGGCCGGCCGCGACCCCGGCCCGTTCGCGCTCGTCCGCCGCGAGGGCACCGACCACGTCGACCTGTTCACCGGCCCGGTACACACCGCCGGCCGGCTCGCCGACCTGCCGCTGCCCGAGGACGGCGCCGGTGCGCACACGCTGGCCCTGGTGCCGTTCCGGCAGGTCACCGAGCGCGGGTTCGAGTGTGTCGACGACGGGCTGCCGCTGGAGTTCCTGGCGGTCGAGACGCACCGGCGGATACCGCTGGCCGACCTGCTCGACGACCTGCCCGACGCCGAGGTGCGCACCCGCGACGCCGGCTTCGACATCGCCGACGACGAGTACGCGGCGATCGTGGAGCGGGTGCTGGCCGACGAGATCGGCCGGGGCGAGGGGGCGAACTTCGTCATCCACCGGACCATGCGCGCCACGGTGCAGGGCGACCCGCTGGCCGCGGCCCTGGCGGCGCTGCGCCGGCTGCTACTGCGCGAACGGGGCGCGTACTGGACGTTCGTGGTGCACACCGGCACCCGGATCCTGGTCGGCGCCAGCCCCGAGCGGCACGTCAGCGTCACCGACGGGCTGGTCGAGATGAATCCGATCAGCGGCACGTTCCGGCACCGGGGCGAGACCGTCGACCGGGCCGAGCTGCTGCGCTTCCTGCACGAGGAGAAGGAGGTGGAGGAGCTGTACATGGTGCTGGACGAGGAGCTGAAGATGATGGCCGTGGTCGCCGAGCACGGCGGCCAGGTGGTCGGGCCGTACCTGAAGGAGATGGCGCACCTGGCGCACACCGAGTACCTGCTGGCCGGGCGCTGCTCCCGGGACGTGCGCGACGTGCTGCGGGAAACCATGTTCGCGCCCACCGTCACCGGCAGCCCGATGGAGAACGCCTGCCGGGTGATCGCCCGGCACGAGCGCACCGGCCGGCGCTACTACGCCGGGGTGCTCGCCCTGCTGGGCCGCGACGAGCAGGGCCGGCAGACGCTGGACGCGCCGATCCTGATCCGTACCGCGGAGATCTCGCCCGCCGGCGCGCTGCGGGTGCCGGTCGGCGCGACGCTGGTCCGGCACTCCACCACCGCCGGGGAGGTGGCCGAGACGCACGCGAAGGCGGCCGGTGTGCT
Source organism: Micromonospora sp. CNB394 (assembly GCF_000374985.1). NCBI lineage: Bacteria > Bacillati > Actinomycetota > Actinomycetes > Micromonosporales > Micromonosporaceae > Micromonospora > Micromonospora sp. CNB394. The sequence continues at coordinate 78,303 of NZ_KB895847.1, forward strand.
GGCCGCGCTGGGTCTCGGCCCGGACGCGCCGCGCTCCGCCACCGAGCCGGCCGTCCGGTACGCCGACGACCCCGAGGTACGCGCCGCGCTGGCCGCCCGCAACGCCCCGCTGGCCCGGTTCTGGCTGGACCAGCGGGAGCCGGGGGCGATCGCGCTGCGCGGGCTGGCCGGGCGCCGGGCGCTGATCGTCGACGGTGAGGACACGTTCACCGGCATGCTGGCCCACCAGCTCGGCGCGCTGGGCCTGGCGGTGACCCGCCGGGACTGGCCGGAACCGGGCCCGCTGGACGGCTACGACCTGGTGGTGGTCGGCCCCGGGCCGGGTGACCCGCGGGACGCGACGGCACCGAAGATGGTGGCGCTGCGGGCGCTGCTGGCCGAGCTGCTCGCGTCCGGCCGGCCGACGCTCGCGGTGTGCCTGGGCCACCAGTTGCTCGCCGGGCTGCTGGGCCTGCCGCTGCACCGCCGCGACGCGCCGTACCAGGGGTTGCCGCGGGACGTGCCGGTGTTCGGGACGATCCGGCGGGTCGGGTTCTACGCCAGCTTCACCGCACTCGCCGACGCCGACCGGGTCACCGGCCCGTACGGCCCGGTCGAGGTGTCCCGCGACCCGGCCGACGGCGCGGTGCACGCGCTGCGCGGCGCGGGTTTCGCCGGGGTGCAGTTCCACCCGGAGTCGGTGCTGAGCCAGGACGGCACGAGGGTCCTGGCGGACCTGCTCGGGCATCTGCTCGACCGGCCGGCGCTGAGCGCGCATGGCGCGGCCGATCGCGGGTAGGGCACAGGCGACCGGTGGTGCGGACGGGTTCGAGAGCCCCCGTCCGGCCACCGGTCGCCAGCCGGGTCAGCCGGCCATGCCCCGCTTCAGCGCGGCGCCCATCAGCACGGCGCGCTTGGCGGTCAGCGCGGTGGCGGCCAGTGCCACGTGGTCCGGGGCGACCTCGCCGTTGTTGCTGGTGTGCGACGCGCCGTACGGGTTGCCGGCGACGAACTGGCTCGGGTCGGTGTAGCCGGGGGTCACCACGATGCCGCCCCAGTGGTAGAAGACCGTGTACAGCGACAGCAGCGTCGCCTCCTGGCCGCCGTGCGACGTGGCGGTCGAGGTGAACCCGCTGTAGACCTTGTCGGCGAGCGCGCCGGCGGCCCAGAGCGGGCCGGTGGTGTCGATGAACTGCTTGAGCTGGGCGGCGATCATGCCGTACCGGGTCGGCGAGCCCATGATGACCACGTCGGCCCAGGACAGGTCGTCCGGCTGCGCCTCCATCACGTCCTGGGTCTCCAGCCGGTGTGCCTGCCAGCCGGAGTTGGAGCGGATCGCCTCGTCAGGCGCCAGCTCACGTACCTTGCGCAGACGCACCTCGGCACCGGCTTCCCCCGCCGCCTCGACCGCCGCCTGCGCCATCTGGTACGTGATGCCGGTCGCGCTGTAATAGATCACCGCGACCTTGACCTGGCCATCCATCAGACGTCCCTCCTCGTTTCGGGTCAGCTCCGGCGACTACCCGTTACTTGTTCCGTCAAACTCCGGGGCGTGGCATCCACTCCGGGTGGAGATCCGCGCGGCCGGCGCCGGCGCGGACGTGGTCGCGGTGACGCCGGGCGCTGGGCTTCGAGGTGATCGGCCGAGGGCCGGAGGGCTTCCGGCACCCCACCCGGGGGTACGTCGATCCGCTGGCCGTGCACCGGCACCTGGACTGAGCGTGGCTCAAGATTTGCGCAAGTTCCGTCCGCAACCGCTCTGCCCGCCCAGCCCGCACGGAATGCTTGTCGAACCGGCGCCGGCCGCATCGGCCGCCCCGCGCCGGGAACCTGAACGGGGGATCGCGCTGGTGTCGGCAGCGCCGCCGGCGCAGCGCGATCAGGGGCCGGTCTGTCGTACCCCGGGCCTACGCTGACGCCCGTGACCATACGCCTCAACCGCGCCGAGGCGCTCGCGCTGCGCATGACCGGCCTGCTGTTGCGCCCGCACCCCACCGCCCGTCCGCAGGGCGTCGCCGACGTGGTCGAGTGGTTCGGCGCCATGCAGGCGCAGGACGCGGCAAGCGGGCTGTGGTCGCTCGGCGTCCGCCTTCCCGGCGCCACCCAGGACGACGTCCGCGCGGCGCTGGAGCGGCGCGAGGCGCTGCGCACCTGGCCCATGCGCGGCACCGTGCACCTGGTCCCGGCGCGCGACGCGCGGTGGATGCTGGAGCTGACCGGGGTGCGGACGCTGGCCGGCACCGCCGGGCAGTGGCGGCAGCTCGGGCTGACGGTCGCCGACGGCGAACGGGCCGGTGACGTGCTGGGTGCGGCACTGACCGGCGGCGGCCGGCTGACCCGCGCCGAGTGCCTGGCGGCGCTGCGGGCCGCCGGGCTGTCCACCGACGGTCAGCGCGGCTACCACCTGCTCTGGTACGCCAGCCAGCGCGGCGTCACCTGCATCGCGCCGCACGTCGGCACCGAGCAGACGTTCGCCCTGCTCGACGAGTGGGCACCCGAGCCGCACCGGCCGGAACGCGACGAGGCGCTGGCGATGCTGGCGCACCGCTACGTGCGCGGCCACGGCCCGGTGAGCCGGCACGAGTTGGCCCGGTGGACCGGCCTGACCGTCACCGACGCGACCCGGGCGATCACCCTGGCCGGTGACCTGCTCGCCCCGGTCGAGGCCGACGGCGAGCCCGCAGTCGTCGACGCCGCGCTGCTCGACGCGCCCCGCGCGCCGGTCGACGACCTGCACACTCTGCCCGGCTTCGACGAATACCTGCTCGGCTTCAAGGACCGCTCGCTGATGCTCGACCCGGCGCACGCCGCCGCGGTGGTCCCCGGCAACAACGGGGTGTTCCGGTCGACTGTGGTGCGGGGCGGGCGCGTGGTCGGCACCTGGACGCGGACGCTGGGCGTGAGGGCGGTGACCGTGACGGTGCAGCAGCTCGTGCCGTTCGACGCAGCGCTGCGCGACCGGGTGGACGCGGCGCTCACCGGCTACGCCCGCTTCCTGGGCCGGGAGCTGCGCCACTCCTGGTGAGCAGAGGGCTCCCGCCGCACCTCTTCTCTTCTTCTCTCGTGCTGTCCGGCTTCGCTCCTGCTCCGCTGCTCCTGTTGCTCTTCAGCGCCTTTGCTCTGCAGCCGTTGACACATCGGTTCGCGTGACCGTCGCGTGGGTGGGTGCAGAGCAAGGGCAGTGAGGGCGCTCTCCGGCGGCTGACACTGCGGGTCGGCGGCTCACCGCCCGCTGGTCCCCGAGGTCGGCGAATTGTGGCACCGTCCCAGCAAAAGGTCCCCGCGCCGGTGATGAGTGGAACGTCATGGGTGTCAAAACCGCGCTGAGACACCCATGACGTTCCACTCACCGGTTCGGCCGGGCGCGGGGGACGGAGTAGGTGGTGGCGCCCGGCGCGTGGAGTCACGGAGCTGACACGTCGCCGTAGTGCGGCTCGACCTTCCTCGTGGCCAGCAGGGCCGGCCCGGCCGCCAGGTGGGGTACCCGCCTCACCCCCCTTGCTCTGCAGCCACGGAGGCAAGCAGCGCACCGAGCGTTGCGTCGAGGGCTGCAGAGCAAGGCGTGGCAAGGCCGAAGGGCCGGCGGCGCGCATCGCCACCGGCCCTTCGCACACGTCAGGGGATCAGTCGGCGAGCGCTCCGGCCGAGCGGCCCTCGTGCAGCGTCAGGTTGCGTCCGCTGCCCGGGTCGAACAGGTGGATCTTCTCCAGGTTGAACCACGCCCGGCGCGTCTCGCCCTCGCGAGCCGAGGACTCCGCCGACAGCCGGGTGACCAGGTTCGACCCGCCACCGGCGAAGTCCGCGGCACCCGTGTCGGCGGCCAGCTCCTCCAGCTCGGCGGCGCTGGCCCGCTCCCCCTCGACGGTGAAGTAGACGTACTTGTCCGAGCCCATCGACTCGACGATGTCGACAGGCGCCTCGAACTCCATGCCCCGGCGGCGGGTCTCGTCGTCGACCAGCGCGGCGTCCTCGAAGTGCTCCGGGCGGATGCCCAGAATCAGCTCCTTGGGCGCGTCACCGGCCTCCAGCTCGCGGCGGATCCGGTCGCCCACCGGCACGTCGCCGAGCGCGGTCCGCAGCCGGCCGTCCTCCACGACGGCGTGCACGAAGTTCATCGAGGGCGAGCCGATGAACCCGGCGACGAAGAGGTTGCGCGGGTGGTCGTACAGCTCCTGCGGCGGCCCGACCTGCTGCACCGCGCCACCCCGCATGATGACGACCCGGTCGCCGAGCGTCATCGCCTCGGTCTGGTCGTGGGTGACGTAGACGGTGGTGGTGCCGAGCTGCTTCTGGAGCCGGGACACCACGGTACGCATCTGCACCCGCAGCTTGGCGTCCAGGTTCGACAGCGGCTCGTCCATCAGGAACGCCTTGGGCTGGCGGACGATCGCCCGTCCCATCGCCACCCGCTGCCGCTGGCCGCCGGACAGGTTGGCCGGCTTGCGGTCCAGCAGAGCGGTCAGCTCCAGCACCTTCGCCGCCTCGTCGACCTTCTGGTTGATGGTCTCCTTGTCCAGCTTCGCCAGCCGCAGCGGGAACGCCATGTTCTCCCGCACGCTCATGTTCGGGTAGAGCGCGTACGACTGGAAGACCATCGCGATGTCGCGGTCCCGGGGTGCCTTGTCGTTGACCCGCTCGCCGCCGATGCGCAGCTCACCGGAGCTGATGTCCTCCAGCCCGGCGATCATGTTGAGCGTGGTGGACTTCCCGCAGCCGGACGGGCCGACCAGGATCACGAACTCGCCGTCGGCGATCTCCAGGTCGACGTCCTGTACGGCGGTGGTGCCGTCCGGGAACCGCTTGCTCACCTTGTCCAGCACGATGTCGGCCATTGCTACCACCTATCCCTTGACTGCGCCGGAGGTCAGACCGGAGACGATGCGGCGCTGGAAGAAGAGCACGAACAGGATGATCGGCACGGTGATCACCACGGCGGCGGCACAGATCGCCCCGGTGGGGTCCTCGAACTGCGACTCACCGGTGAAGAACTGCAACGCCACCGGGACCGTGCGGGACCGCTCGGTCGAGGTGAGCGTGATCGCGAACAGGAAGTCGTTCCAGCAGAAGATGAAGACCAGGATCGCCGTGGTGAACACGCCGGGCGCGGCCAGCGGAGCGATCACCCGCCGGAACGCCTGTGCCTGGGTGGCGCCGTCCATCTTCGCCGCCTTCTCCAGGTCCCACGGGATCTGCTTGAAGAACGCCGACAGCGTGTAGATGGCCAGCGGCAGCGCGAACGTGATGTACGGCAGGATCAGGCCGGGCCAGGTGTCGAACAACCCGAGCTGCCGCTCGATCTCGAACAGCGGCGACACCAGCGACACCTGCGGGAACATCGCGATCAGCAGCGAGACGCCGACCAGGAGCTTCTTGCCCGGGAAGTCCAGCCGGGAGATGGCGTACGCGGCCATCGCCCCGAGCACCACCGCGATCGTGGTGGCGATCAGCGCGATGCCGATGGAGTTGACCAGGGCGCGGACGAACTGGTCGGTGTCGAAGATGGTCCGGTAGTTGTCGAGCGTCCACTCCCGCGGCCAGAACTTGCCGTCGGTGAGGGTGGCCGGGGTCTTGAACGACAGTGAGGCGATCCAGAGCACGGGGACCAGCGCGAAGACGACGACCACGACGTCCAGCAGGCCCCAGCGCACCTTCGCCCGCGTGGTGGTTTCCACAGCCATGTCAGCGCCTCTCCCCATCGTCGCTGCCCGGGGCAGCGGTGCCGAACAGCTTCACGAACACGAAGGCGATGATCGCCACGGTGATGAAGATCAGCACCGACATCGTGGAGCCGATGCCGAGGTTCAGGCCCCGGATCAGGTTGTTGTAGGCGAGCATCGACACCGACGACGTCTCGTTGCCGCCGTTGGTGAGCACGAAGATGTTGTCGAAGACCCGGAACGCGTCGAGCGTGCGGAACAGCAGCGCGACCAGGATGGCCGGCTTCATCACCGGCAGCATCACCTTGGTGAACCGCTGCCACGCCGTCGCGCCGTCGGTGGAGGCCGCCTTGAGCAGGTCCTCCGGCACCAGCGCCAGCCCGGCCATCAGCAGCAGCGCCATGAACGGGGTGGTCTTCCAGATCTCCGCCAGCATGATGATCGCCAGCGAGCTGGCCCGTTCGGTGAGCGGGGCGCTGCCGTCGAACAGGTTCGCCAGGTAGCCGGTGCCGGGCGTCCAGGCGTACCGCCAGGAGAACGCGGCGACCACCGTGACGATGCCGTACGGGATCAGCGCCGCGGTGCGGACGATGCCCCGGCCGACGAGCGTCCGGTGCATGATCAGCGCCAGGCCCATGCCGAGCACCAGCTCGACCGCGACGGTGACCACGGTGATCAGCGCGGTCACCCCGAACGCCGTCCACCAGAAGTCGTTCGTCAGCACCGTGACGTAGTTCTCCAGCCCGACGAACTTCCGCTCGTCGGGGAAGCGCAGGTCGAAGCGCTGCAGCGACAGCCACACCGAGTACAGGATCGGGTACGCGGTGACCAGCACCATGACCAGCGCGGCCGGCGCGCACAGCAGCAGGCCGAGGCGCCGCTCGGCGCGCTTGTTCTCGCTCAGCGGGGCGCGGGAGCCGCGCCGGGACCGCTGTTCCGGTACGGCGGCGTGTCGGCCGTCCGGTGCCTCGGCCTCGGCGGCGGCCTGCGCGCCGGCCGGGGTGGCGTTCACGCTCATGGCAGAACTCCCTTGGACTCCAGCGCGTCGGAGATCGCCTCGCGCAGCTCGTCAGCGGTCTGCTCGGGCCGGATCGCCGACGGCGGCGACAGGATCGCCGACATCACCGTGGAGATGCTCTGGTAGGCCGGGGTCAGCGGCCGCACCGCCGGCTCCTTCAGCTCCTCCAGGATGGTCTCCTTCATCGGGTACGCCTCGGTCATCTCCGGGTCGTCGTAGACGGCCTCGATGGTGGGCGGCACGCCGTCGTTGACGGCGGAGAACTTCTGGTTCTCGGCGTTACGCAGGCAGCGGGCCGCCTCGAACGACTCCTCCGGGTGCTCCGAGTAGGTGCTGACCGCCAGGTTCACCCCGCCGATGGTGACCTTGCTCGGGGTGCCCGGGTCGATGCCCGGCACCCGGGCCCACTTCACGTTCTTCGCCAGGTCGGGGTTGGCCTCCTGGAGCGCCGGATAGACGAACGGCCAGTTCACCTGGAACGCGCCCTTGCCGGACTGGAACTCCAGCCGCACCGGGTCCTCCAGCGCGTTGCTGAACGACGGCGAGGTCACGCCCGACGTGGCGAACTTCTGGAGCTGGTCGAGCGCGCGGACCGCGCCTTCGTCGATCTCCGCCTTCTTGCCGTCGTCACTGAGGATCTTGCCGCCGGCGCTCTCGGCGAGCGTGTTGTAGAGCACCACCAGGCCCTCGTACTGGGCGCCCATGGTCAGCACCTGGTACGGCTTGCCCTGCTCCTTGAGCTGCTGGGCGGCGGAGATCATCTCGTCCCAGGTCTTCGGCGGCTGCGACACCAGGTCGGACCGGTACCAGAGCAGCTGCACGTTGGTGTGCTTGGGCGCGGCGTAGAGCTTGTCCTCGTACCGGGCGGTGTCCAGCGAACCGGCCAGCGTGCCCTGCTCGGCCTCGGCCTTGTCCTGCCCGGTCCACTCCCGGATCCACTTGGCGCTGGCGAACTCCTGCGTCCAGGTGACGTCCAGCCCGAGCACGTCCATCCCGCTGTCCTGCGCGGCGAGCCGCCGCACCATCTGCACCCGCTGCTCGTCGGCCTCGCGCGGCAGCACCCGGTAGTCGATCCGGTACCGCCCCTGCGCCTGCGTGTTGCAGGTGTCGACGACCTTCTGCAGGTTCTGCTCCGGCGGGTAGTACAGGTTGATCGTGGGGACGCCGCCGTCGCCGCCGGATCCGCAGGCGGCCAGCGGGGCCACCAGCGCGAGCGCGGCGGCCGCCGCCGCCGCGCGTCCGGCCGGCCGCCGTGCGGCCGTGTCGGGGACTGTCGTCATCACCCTCCCCCTCTCTCCTACGAAGAACCGGGGGGTGACCCGCGCCCCGGCGCGCGGCGAGACGATCGGGGCATCGGCCCGATCGCCCGACGCCCCGGGCGTGTCGTGCGGCTGAACGTGCCCGACCTGCGACGGAGCGAAACATCACGGAAATGTGACGGCGACGGCACGATCCGGGCCGGGCGATCACACGTCGTCCCACGTAGTGAAACGGCGAGGCTACCCAGCGTCAGCGGTCTGCACTAGCGTGGGGCTGGCTCCGTAGCCGGCGCGTCGCCGTCGATGCCGATGCGCCTCCGGCCGTCCCCCATCGCCCGCCCGATCGGTTGGTTCTGACGGGAAGTGCCGTGTGCGCGTTCCCGGGTTGGGCAGGATTCCCCCGAGGAGGTGCCGTCGTGCAGGACACCCGCGCTCTCGCCCTGACGTTCGAGGTGAGCGGCCTGCCCCCGGTCAAGACCGAGGCCCTGTCCATCTTCGCCGCCGGGCACCGGCAGGCGACGAGGGTCCGCACGCTGCTCCAGGCCGCCTGCACGGCGGCCCAGCGCACCGGGTGGACCCCGTTGACCGGGCCGGTCGAGGTAGACCTGACCCTGCGCTGTCCGCCCGGGCACCGCACCTCCGACGCCAGCACGCTGCTGGGCGGCGTGTGCGCGGTGCTCCAGGACAAGAAGCGGGTCTCCACCATCGGTCTCGCCCACCTCGGGGTGCTGGTCGACGTCGCGCTCTGGGCCGACGACCGGCAGATCCGCCGGCTGTCGTACGTCGAGGAGCCGGCGGAAGAGTTCTCGTATCTGGTCCGGGTGTCGGCCGTACCGACGATGGTTTGACCGACGTCCGCGGTGGGGTACCGCGGACGCCGAGGAAGGGAGTGCTGATGTCGGAGCCACATGTCACGCTCGATCCGAGCGGGCTCGACCCGGTGCAGCAGAAGCTGCGCGGCCCGCTGGAGGATCAGCTGACCTCGGCCCTGCAGGCGGCCGCCGACCGGATTCGCGCCGGCTACGCGGGCGAGCCGGTGGAGGACGTCTGCCGTCGGTTGCTCGACGAGACCCGCTCCGGCCTGCACCCGGACATCGCGGCCGGGTTCCAGCCGGACATGGACGAGTTCTGCCGGGTCGCGGTGGCGATCGTGCGGGGCGAGCTGACCTGAGCGGGCGGCGCGCGGGGGACTGAGTACGCGGACCGATGGCGGGGGCCCGTGTCAGCTCCGCCGCACGTCGACCGAGACCGGTCGCCCTCCCCCAGCCGCACCGGCAGCCGCCCGCCGTCAGGCGGTCGCAGCCCGAGCCCGGATCTGTCGGCCGGTGAAGGATGCCGGACGGGTCAGGACCGGGTCCGCAACTCCCCGGCCCTGACCCCGGCCGTCCGGTTCGGTAGCGGTCTGCGCCACGGGGAACACGGCAGGCGTGGCACGACGCCTTCCGCCGGGCTCCGCACGGCGAGCCGGTATGCCCGCACTCAGCTCCACGGTGCTCTCACCACCGGACTCCGGTGCGCCCCCGTCTCACCCCGACAAGGCGTGGACGCCGGCTCAGGTTAGGCACGTCCGCGCAGGCCGGACAAGCGATGACCGGCGACTGCGGTTGTGATTGATGTCTATGCCGAACTGCGGCATGTCGGCGTAACGGGGTCAGCCGGTTTCGCGCTGTTCGACTTCGAGACGCGGGCTGCGCCCGGCCTGCCGCGGTGCCACGGTCCGGGCCGCGACGGCCCCCGCGACCAGTGCCAGCGCGGCCACGTGCAGCGCCCGTACGCCCGCCGGGGCGGGGACGCCCGCCGCGGGCAGCGCGGGCATCAGCAGCGCGCCGAGCCCGGTGACCGCCAGCGCCACCCGCCAGAACACCGCCGGGTTGGCCTCCGGGGCGGGTTCGCCTACGCCACCGGTCCGCACGGCGCGACGGGCCTCGGAGACGGCAAGGACGACCACCAGTAGCCCGCCGCCGAGGCCGCCGACCACGTCCGCGAACTGTAACCAGGAGACGCCGGTCAGCGCGCGGAAGTCGGCGACACCGAGCATCCGGGGCAGGCGTTCGCTGTGGCTGACCCGGTCCCACGCCACGTGGCTGAACGCGCCGATCAGCGCCGAGCAGACGGTCACCTGCCAGGGGTGCCGCACCCGGGCCAGCGTCGCGTACCAGGGCCAGCCGAACCACCGCGGCGCGGGCAGGTGCACCGCGATGCCGGCGACCACGCGACGCACCACCCAGGCGTACGCGAGGGCCACCGGCAGGCACCACCAGAGCAGGCCGCCGAGCGTGTGCGTCCGAAGGCCCAGGGCCAGCGACGTGCCGGTGAACAGGTACGCGGCGTCCGGCGCGACAGCACCGGTGCACAGCGCCACCCCGTCGAACCAGCCCGGTCGCCACAGTTTCAGCGGCAGCACCGGCGCCAGGTGCGACGGGAAGGTCAGCGGCACGTCCCGGACGTTACCGGCCCGCTCAGAAGTGGTGGACCAGGTCGGGGAACGCGGCCAGCCGGATCACCCGCTGGTCGGACGGGTCCAGCTCGTCGTGCTCCAGGACCCAGGTGTTCTCGTTCGGGATGAAGACCGCGTTCATCCCGGCGGCCCGGGCGGGCAGGATGTCCGAGCGCGGGGAATTGCCGATCATCCAGGCGGCGGCCGGGTCGAAGGCGTGCTCGCGGGCCAGCCAGCGGTAGGTGTCCGCGTCCTTCTCCGGCACGATGTGCGCGGCGCGGAAGTGGTGCAGCAGCCCGCATGCGTCCAGCTTGCGCTGCTGCTCCTCGCGCTCGCCTTTGGTCAGCAGCAGCAGCTCGTGCCGACCGGCCAGGTCATCGAGCGTCGCGGCCACGCCGGGCATCAGCTCCACCTGGTGCCCGACCAGCGCCGCGGCGAGCTGCTCGATCTCGGCGCGCTCCCGGGCGGTGGCCGGACGCTCGCGCAGCTTCTCCAGGCACTCGCCGAGGCTGCGCAGGAAGACCTTGCTGCCGTAGCCGTGCGCGACGGCGTTCGCGCGCTCGATGTCGTCGAGCACCGCGCGGATCCGGGCCCGGTCCAGCGTGGGGTGGTCGAGCCAGGTGAGGAAGTCGTCGATGACGCGCTCGAACAGGACGTTGTTCTCCCAGAGCGTGTCGTCGGCGTCGAACACCAGCACGGCGGCGTCCCGGCGCGACGGCATCGCGTCCCCCTCCCCCTCGCGGACCTCGCACACCGTACTGCCCGGTCGCCGGACGGACCACGCGGATTATCCGGTCGGCCGCCGGTTACCGGCGGCTACCCGACTGCGGAATCCCTGGTCGGACGGCATGCTTCGGCCCATGACGATCTCACCCGATCATCCACCTGGACGCCGGGGCCGGCGGTGCACGGCCGTCGCGGTGGCCGCGACGCTCGCCGTCGCGGGCGCGGCGCTGCCGGGATCCCCGGCACTGGCCGTCAACGCCGCACACACCACGGTGGTCGGTACGAACCCGGTCGACTGGACGCCGCACGCGCTGGACGGCACGGTGCACCGCATCCTCCAGATCGGCAACCGCGTGTACGTCGCGGGCACGTTCACCAAGGTGCGCAACGCGGGGCGGTCGGCCCAGCTGGCGATGCCCCGGCTGGTGGCCCTCGACGCGAGCACCGGCCGGATCGACACCACGTTCCGGCCGCAGGTGAACGGCGCGGTCAAGGCGCTCGCCGCCGCGCCGGACGGCCGCTCGCTCTACATCGGCGGCGCGTTCACCACTGTCAACGGCACCGCGGCGTCCCGGCTGGCCCGGATCGACGCGGCCACCGGTGCCCGGGTCGCCGGGTTCACCACGCCGGCGCTGAACAACCAGGTGAACGACGTACGGCTGGTCGGCACCCGGCTGATAGTCGGCGGCGCGTTCCAGACCGTCGGCGGCGTGACCCGGCGTGGCCTGGCGGCGGTGAACGCCACCACGGGGGCGGCCGACGCGTCGGTCGACCTGAACCTGACCGGTCCGCGCAGGACGACGTCCGGCGCCACCGCGCCGGTGAAGGTCGAGGCGCTGGACGTCTCCGCCGACGGCCGGCGGCTGGTGTTCGTGGGCGGCTTCAGCAGCGTCGCGGGCGTGGCGCGGCACCAGATCGCCGTCGCCGACCTGAGCACGGCGGGCGCCACGCTCTCCGGCTGGGCCACCGACCGTTACCAGCCGCAGTGCGCGAGGACGATGCCCGTCTACATGCGCGGCGTCGACATCTCACCGGACGGCACCTGGTTCGCGGTGGTGACCACCGGCGGCCCGTTCCCGGGCACGCTCTGCGACACCGCGGCGCGCTTCGAGTTCGGCACCGCCACCGGCGGCAAGCAGCCGACGTGGGCCAACTACACCGGCGGCGACACGCTGCTGTCGGTGGCGGTAACCGGAGCGGCGGTGTACGTCGGCGGCCACCAGCGCTGGCTGGACAACCCGCTGGGCCGCAACTCGGCCGGTCCGGGGGCGGTGTCCCGGCCGGGTATCGGGGCGATCCACCCCGCCACCGGCAGGGCGCTGCCGTGGAACCCGACCAAGGACCGCGGCGTCGGCACCCAGGAGCTGTACGCGACCGACAGCGGTCTGTGGGTCGGCAGCGACACCGTGACGATGGCCGGGGAGTACCACGCCCGGCTGGCGTTCCTGCCGCTGCCGTGAGGCGCGGGGCCCGGGGCGCGGCGGGACCCGTCGCGCCCCGGCCTCAGCGGCGCAAGGTGAGGATCAGGTCGGCGACCAGCGCGGTCCACCCGGTCTGGTGCCAGGCGCCCAGGCCGGCGCCGTTGTCGCCGTGGAAGTACTCCGGGAAGCAGATCAGGTCGCGCCAGTCCGGGTGGGTCTGGAACAGCTGCGCGGCCCCGTAGATCGGCCGCCGTCCCCAGTCGTCGCGGGTGAACAGCGAGATCAGCCGTGCGGACAGGTCGTCGGCGATCTCGTCGAGCGTCCGCTTCACCCCGGACCGGGTCGGGTACTCGACCTGGAGGTCGTCGCCGAAGAACGCGGCGTAGTCCCGCAGCGCGCTGATCAGCAGGAAGTTCGTCGGCATCCAGATCGGGCCGCGCCAGTTGGAGTTGCCGCCGAACAGGCCGCTGGTCGACTCGGCGGGCTCGTAGCCGACGCTGAACTCCTGCCCGCCGAGCGCGACGGTGAACGGCTTGTCCAGGTGGGCGCGGGACAGCGTGCGCAGCCCGTACTCGGAGAGGAACTCGTCGGTGTCGAGCATCCGGGCCAGCAGCCGCACCACCTGGTCCGGTGCGACCATCGACAGCAGCCGCTGCTGGCGGCCGTCGGGCCCGAGCCGGCGGGCGCCGATCACCTCGGCGTACTCGGGGCGGTTGGTGAGGAACCAGCGCAGCCGCGCGCCCAGCTCGGGCAGGCGGCGCATGGTCCGGGCGGTCAGCCGGGTGACGGCTGCGAGGGGCAGCAGCCCGACCACCGAGCGGACCTTCAGCGGCACCTGCGTGCCGTCGGCCAGCCGCAGCACGTCGTAGAAGAACGCGTCCTCGGCGTCCCACAGCCCTTGGTGGTACGCCGCCGCGGCGATGTACGCGAAGTGCTCGAAGAACTTGGTGGCGGTGTCGGTGTACGAGCGGTCGTGCTCGGCCAGCACGATCGCCATGTCGAGCAGGTTGAGCGCGTACATGGCCATCCAGCCGGTGCCGTCGGACTGCTCCAGCACCCCGGCGACCGGCAGCGCGGCCGAGCGGTCGAACGGGCCGACGTTGTCCAGCCCGAGGAAGCCGCCCTCGAAGACGTTGTTGCCGCCGGTGTCCTTGCGGTTGACCCACCAGGTGAAGTTGAGCAGCAGCTTGTGCATCACCCGGGCGAGGAACTCGTGGTCGCGGGAGCCGTCGATCTCGAAGACCTTCAGCGCCGCCCAGGCGTGCACCGGCGGGTTCACGTCGCCGAACGCCCACTCGTACGCCGGGATCTGCCCGTTGGGGTGCAGGTACCACTCCCGCAGCAGCAGGAGGATCTGCTCCTTGGCGAAGCCCGGGTCGACCCGGGCGATCGTGACGCAGTGGAAGGCCAGGTCCCAGGCGGCGTACCAGGGGTACTCCCACGGGTCCGGCATGGAGATCACGTCGAAGCTGTTCATGTGCCACCAGGCGCTGTTGCGCCCGTGCCGGCGGCCGGCCGGCGGCGGCGCGGAGCCGGGGTCGCCGGCCAGCCAGCGTTCGACGTCGAAGTGGTAGAACTGCTTGCCCCACATCAGCCCGGCGATGGCCTGGCGTGCCACCAGGGCCTCGTCGGCGGTGGCGGCAGCCGGGATGACGCTGTCGAAGAACCGGTTCGCCTCGGCGCGGCGCGCCCAGAGCACGGTGTCGAACCCGTCGCCCAGGTCGGCCGGGGCGGGGGGCGCGGCGGCCGGCGGCGGCGCGGTACGGGTCAGCCGCAACCGGATCTGCCGCTGCTCGCCGGCCGGCACGTCCAGCACGTAGTGCAGCGCGCCCTTGGTGCCGGTGCGGTCCGGGTTGACGGTGGCGGCGCCGGCCACAACGTGGTCGTTGATGCCGTCCTTCGGGTACGCCGACCGCCCCGGCAGCCCCCACAGCCGCTCGGCGTTCGTCTCGTTGTCGCACAGTAGTGGCACCGGGTCGCCGTCGCCTTCCAGCAGGAGCTGCCCGAGCACCCAGTGGTCACCGACGAGCCGGGCGCCGGCCCGCTCCCCGGACTCCACGCCGGTCAGCTCCGGCATCCGGTCGGCGCCGGGCAGGCCCCACGCCCAGGTGTTGCGGAACCACAGCGTGGGCAGCACGTGCAGCGTCTCGTCCCGGTCGCCCCGGTTCGCCACGGTGACCAGCACGCACATGTCCGTCGGGGACGCCTTGGCGTAGTCGACGGTGACCGCCCAGTACCTGTCGTCGTCGAAGATGCCGGTGTCGACCAGCTCGTACTCGGTGTCGTCCCGGCCGCGCAGCGCGTTCTCCGCGACCAGTTCGTCGTACGGGAAGGCGGCCTGCGGGTAGTGGTAGCGCCAGCGCATGAAGGAGTGCGTCGGGGTGCTGTCGAGGTACCACCAGTAGTCCTTGACGTCCTCGCCGTGGTTGCCGCCGTCGCCGCCGAGGCCGAACATCCGCTCCTTGAGGATCGGGTCGCGCCCGTTCCACAGGGCGAGGGCGAAGCAGAACGTCTGCCGGTCGTCGCAGACGCCGGCCATGCCGTCCTCGTTCCACCGGTACGCTCGGGACCGCGCGTGGTCGTGGGGGAAGTAGTCCCACGCCGTGCCGTGCTCGCTGTAGTCCTCCCGTACCGTCCCCCACGCCCGTTCGGACAGATAGGGGCCCCATGCGCGCCAGTCCTGCTCGCCGGCGTCGGCCTGGGCGAGCCGGTGCCGCTCGGGGTCGGGGAACGCGGAGGTCGACCGGTCGGTGATCACTGGCACATTTTCGACGCCGCCCGGGTACTTCTCCACAGCGGCCATTGTCGCCGTGGCATGTCACACCTCGCTGCCGGTGGAGGAAAGTTGATCGACATCCGTTTCGGGCCGCGATCCTGCGGCGAGCTGTCCACCGCCGCCGCGCGGGAATGGCTGGTCACGGACGGGCGTGGCGGATACGCCATGGGCACCGTCGCCGGGCTGCGTACCCGCCGGTACCACGGGCTGCTCGTGGTGGCCGGAGACACGCCAGCGTCCCGCAAGGTGGGACTCGTGAGCCTCGACCCGGCGGTGACGCTGCCCTCGGGGCGGCAGGTCCGCCTCGGCGCGCACGAGTGGTCCTCGGGCGTGGTCGACCCGCGCGGCTTCGAGCTGCTGGAACACTTCGACCTGGCCGACGGGGTGCCGCGCTGGCGGTGGCGCGTCGGCGACGTGGTGATCGAACGGGAGATCGCCATGACGTACGGCCGCTCCTGCGTGGCGGTGGTTCACCGGCTGATCTCCGGCGGCCCGGTGCGGCTGGACCTGGCCGCGGCCTGCACCTGGCGCGACGCGCACGGCGAGCGGCGCGCCGACGGCCCGGCGCCCCGGCTGGAACCGGCGGCCGGCGGCGCCGTGGTCGACGGCGCGTACCGCCTGGCCGGGCCGGACTGGACCCCGCGGGGGCAGTGGTGGCACGGGGTACGCCACCGCACCGAGGCAGAACGCGGCCTGCACCCGGACGAGGACCTCTGGTACGCGGGCCGGTTCACCGGCGCACTCGACGAGCCGGGCGCGACCGTGTCGGTGCTGGCCTGGGCGGACGACCTGGCCGAGGAGCCGCCACCGGCGACCGCCGTGGTCGAGGCGGCCCGGCGGCGCAGCCGGGCCGTGGTGGCCGCGGCGAAACCCGGCGACGCGGTCGAGGCGACGCTCGCGCTCGCCGCCGACGCGTTCGTGGTACGCACCGCCACCGGCCCGGACGTGGTCGCCGGCTACCCCTGGTTCGGGGCGTGGTCGCGGGACACGATGATCTCCTACGAGGGTCTGTTCCTGTGCACGAACCGGGCCGACGAGGGGCGGGACCTGCTGCGGGCGTACGCGGCCACGCTGAACGAGGGCATGCTGGCGAACACGGCCGACACCGGCCGGGTCGAGTACAACACCGTCGACGCGACGCTGTGGTTCCTGCACGCGGTGCACCGGCACGTCACGGTCACCGGTGACACCGACCTGGGCGACGAGCTGCTGCCCGCGCTGCACCGCGTGGTGGAGGCGCACGTGGCGGGCACCCGGTACGGCATCGGCGTCGACCCGGCCGACGGGCTGCTGACCCAGGGCGGCCCGCCGGACGTGGCGCTCACCTGGATGGACGCCCGGGTGTACGGGGTGCCGGTGACCCCGCGTACCGGCAAGCCGGTCGAAGTAAACGCGTTGTGGATCAACGGGCTGGCCGGGGTCGCCGAGCTGACCGAGCTGGCCGGACGCGACGCCGCCGGGCTGCACGACCTGCACCGCCGGGCCGTCACCGCGTTCCGGGAGCGCTTCCCCGCCCCGGTCGGCTGGCTGCACGACGTGGTGGACGCCCCGGCGCCCGCGTACCCGCTGGGCGGGGCCGCGCACCACGACGACGACCTGCTGCGGCCCAACCAGCTGCTCGCCTGGTCCCTGCCGCACGCCCCGCTGGAGCCGGACGAGGCCACGCTGCGCCGGATCACCGAGGCGCTGTTCACCCCGCTCGGGCCGCGCAGCCTCGCCCCGGACTCCCCCGGCTTCGCCGGGCGGCACCGGGGCGGGCCCGCCGACCGGGACTCCGCGTACCACCAGGGCACCGTCTGGCCGTGGCTGACCGGACCGCTGCTGGACGCCTACCGCCGGGCCGGGTTGCCCACCGACGACCTGCTGGTGGGTCTGGTGGGCCACCTCGCCGAGGACGGCCTGGGCTCGGTGAGCGAGACCGCCGACGGCGCGGCGCCGCACGCGGCCACCGGATGCCCGTTCCAGGCGTGGTCGGTGGCCGAGCTGCTGCGCGCGCGGCGGATGCGCCGGTAACGCGTTACAGACCGGCAACCGGCGCGTCGCCCCCGGTTATCGACCCCTCGGCAGGATGGGTGGCGACCCCACCGGACACCGCGGCGACGCCGCCTCGGGTGGGGACGCCACAACTCAAAGGGGGCCGCGTGTCAGCTGACGCCGAAGTGATCGACATCCAGCCCGCCCGGCGCCTGCGGGTGCTGCTGCTCTCCTGGGAGTACCCGCCGGTGCTCGTCGGTGGCCTCGGCCGCCACGTCCACGCCCTGTCGGTCGCCCTGGCCGCCGCCGGACACGAGGTCACAGTCGTCACCCGCCACGCCGAGGGCGCCCCCCTCGAGGAGTACGCCGACGGCGTCCGCATCGTCCGCGCCGCCGAGGACCCCGTCACGTTCCCCCTCGCCACCTCATCCCTGCTGGCCTGGACCATGGCGTTCAACCACACCCTCACCCGGGCCGCACTACGCGCCACCGAAACCGGCACCTACGACGTCATCCACGCCCACGACTGGCTCGTCGCACACACCGCGATGACACTGCGCGAACACCTGGACGTGCCACTGGTCACCACCATCCACGCCACCGAGGCAGG
>NZ_KB895848.1:0-89728 GCF_000374985.1 Micromonospora sp. CNB394
CGGGCCTGCTGTCGCGCCGTCAACGCCTTCTGCTCGTTCGCGCGGCGTCCCCGTCGACGGGCATCCAAAGCCCGGTTTCCCTTACGGTCGAAGGCATCCACCCACCGCCACACCGTCTTGGGCGCCACCTGAAACGCCCTCGCCGCAGCGGCCTGACTCATCCCCGCCTTCACCGCCGCGACCACCCGGCGACGCAGATCCTCCTGCGCCGCCGGGGAAAGCGACCGCGTATCACGCACCATCACACCCATACATAACCAACGATAACGGCATATTTGGGTTACGGGTCAATAACAAGGGGCCCTTCCTCTACCGGAGGCGTTAATAGGGGGCCCTTCCTTCACGGCAGGCAGCGGCGGGGGCGGTCGGACGGGGGCCAGACGTACTCCAGGTCGGGGGAGACGTCGGTGAACAGCCGTGCGTAGTGGACCGGATCCTTGCGCAGCAGCGACGACCGGTGGCTGCGGTGCAGGTCGTCGCGGCCCAGCCAGGGCGGCAGCTCACCGGCGGCGGCCAGCTCCTCCTGGCTGCGGATCACCGAGATGCCGCAGGCGGTGGCGAGGTCGGTGGCGAGCGTGCCGGCGCAGGTGTCGGCCCGGCCCGGCTCGCACCACACCGCGCACATGTCCAGCCCGTACCGGGTCAGCGCCTCCTCGTACCCGGCCCACATCTTCACCGCGGGGTGGTTGCGCCAGCCGTAGCCGGGCCAGGTCAGCCCGCGCAGCACCTGGATCGCCTCCACTCGCTGCTTGCCCAGCCGCTTCTGGTCCAGCGTGCGCGCGCTGGCCAGGAAGTCCGGATACGGCAGGAACGTCTGCATACCGGTGCTCTACCCGGACCCGGCCCCACCATGCGTTCATGATCGCCGGGGCTGCGCACGTCGCGAGCGGCTGACTACGATCCGGGCATGGCCGAGCCACTGCGCGACCGCGCGCGCCGCGCGACCGGCTGGCGGCTCCGGATGAACGGTGACGAACGTCCCCACTACGTGGTCTGCGGCTCCGACCCGCTCGCCTACTGGGTGGTCCGGTCGCTGCTCGCCACCGACAGCGCCGACGGCCAGGTGCGGGTCACGCTCGTGGTGCCGGGCCGCCGCCGGTCCGAGGGCCCAGACGGGCGGGACGTGCCCGGGGTACGCGTGGTCACGGCGGAGCGCCTCGACGAGGCCGCGTTCCGCCGGGCCGGGCTGGCCGGCGCGGCCGGGCTGGCCCTGCTGCACCAGGACGACGTGGGCAACATGCACGCCGCGCTCTGCGCCCAGGAGGTCGAGTCGCGGCTGCGCCTGGTGGTGCGGATGTTCAACACCAACCTGGCGGACGGGCTGCGGCAGCTCTTCCCCGACTCGGCGGTGCTCTCCGACGCCTCGATCGCCGCCCCGGCCTTCGTCGCCGCCGCGCTGGGCGAGGTGGCGCCGACCCACTTCCGGCACGGCGGGCGCACGCTGTACGTGGCCCGCCGTGACGACGTGCGCCCGCAGGACGTGGTCTGCGGGCTGGCCGTCACCACCGATCCGGACCTGGTCCGGGTGCTGCCCGCGGACGAGGCGGCGGCCGACGTGGTGCTGGCCGAGGCGACCGGTCGGCCGGCGGGCACCGAGGTCGCCGCGCGGCGGCTGGTACGGGCGCGGCGTCGCCGGCAGCCGGTCGCTGTCCTGCTGCGCGCGGTCCGCCACTTCGCCACCCGGAAGATCGGTATCGCGGTGCTGGTGCTGCTCGGGGTGATCGCGGCGTTGGGCTGGCTCAACGCGCGGGCCGCTGACGTGAGCTGGAGCGAGGCGGTCTACCTGACCCTGGTCACCACGCTCACCGGCCAGGATCCGGACGTCAACAAGCCGGTCGCGGCCCAGGTGATGCAGGTGGTGCTCAACCTGGCCGGGCTGGCGCTGATCCCGCTGATCACGGCCGCGGTGGTCGACGGCGTCGTCAACGCCCGGCTGGCGCTGCACGCGGGCCGGGTCCAGCCGGACCGCTCGGGGCACGTGGTGATGGTCGGGCTGGGCAACATCGGCACCCGGGTGATGGCGCAGTTGCACGACTTCGGCGTCGAGGTGGTGGCGATCGACAGGAACCCGGACGCGCGCGGCGCCGCGCTGGCGCACCGGCTGGGGGTGCCGCTGATCGTGGGGGACGCGGGCCGGGAGGAGACGCTCCGGTCCGCCTCGGTGGACACCTGTCAGGCTCTCGTGGTGGTCTCCACCGACGACGGGACGAACCTGCGGGCCGCGCTGATCGCCCGGTCTCTCGACCCGGATCTGCGCGTGGTGCTGCGGCTGTTCGACGGCGACTTCGCCGAGCGGATCCAGCAGGCGTTCGGCATCGGCATCTCGCGCAGCGTGTCCTATCTGGCCGCACCGGCCTTCGCGGCGGCCCTGCTGGATCGCGCGGTGGTCGCCACCATCCCGGTCGACCGGCACGCGCTGCTGGTCACCGAGGTGCCGGTGGTGGCCGGTTCCCCGCTGGACGGGCGTCCGCTCGGCGCGGTGGCGCGGCCCGGCGAGGTACGCCTGCTCGCGCACGCCCGGCCGAACCAGAAGGCGGACTGGTCGGCCGACCCGCGGATGGTGGTCCAGGCCGGTGACCGGCTGACTGTGGTGGCCCGGCGGGCCGGGCTGACCGC
The DNA here is from genome assembly GCF_000374985.1 of Micromonospora sp. CNB394. NCBI lineage: Bacteria > Bacillati > Actinomycetota > Actinomycetes > Micromonosporales > Micromonosporaceae > Micromonospora > Micromonospora sp. CNB394. Next base: position 2,617 of record NZ_KB895848.1, read on the forward strand.
CCTGCTCCGGGAGACCACACCCGCGCCGCCGCCGGCTCCTGCCGGCCCGCCCGCCCCGCGCCGCCCGCAGGAGTGACGGGACCGGGGCGACCGGGGGACGCGTGTCGAGCGCGGCCGGGCCGCCTCAGGCCTGGTGACGGCGGCGGACGGCGTACCCGAGCGCGCCGAGGGCGAGCACGCCGAACCCGGCGAGCACGCTCGGCAGCGGCAGGTTGACCGCCAGCACCAGGCAGCCGGCCAGCCCCAGCGCGGCGAGCAGCCGTACCGGGACGCGCCGGTCCGGGTCGGCGCCGAGCGTCAGCGCCGACGCGTTGGTGATCGCGTAGTAGACCAGCACGGTGCAGCTGGAGAAGCCGATCGCGCCCCGGATGTCGCCGACGGCCACCACGACGGCGACCACGGCGGCCACCGCGAGTTCGGCGCGGTGCGGCACCCGGTGGCGCGGATGGACCGCCGCGAGCGCGCCGGGCAGGTCCCGTCGGCGGGCCATCGCCAGCGTGGTCCGGCCGACGCCCGGCAGCAGGGACAGCAGCACCCCGGTCACGGCGACTGTCGCGCCGGCCCGGACCAGCCAGGCCAGCCCCGGGTGTCCGGCGGCGGTCACCACCTCGACCAGCGGAGCGTCGGTGGACGCCAGCCGGTCGGCACCGAGTACGCCGAGTGCGACCACCGCCAGCGTCAGGTAGATCGCCAGCACCGCGCCGAGCGCGACCGGCACCGCCCGGGGGATGGTGCGTTCCGGGTCGCGTACCTCCTCGCCCAGCGTGGCGATCCGTGCGTACCCGGCGAAGGCGAAGAACAGCAGCCCGGCGGCGGTCAGTACGCCACCCGCGCCGATGCCGGCCGGGTCGGTGAGCCGGTCGGCGGTCACCTGCGGCGCGCCGGTCACGGCGACGACGGCGAGCACCGTCAGCACCACCACGGCGAGCACCCGGGTGGCGGTGGCGGTCTTGCCGATGCCACGCAGGTTCACCGCTGTCACCGCCGCCACGGCGAGGACCGCGACGAGCCGCGCCCGCCCCGGCCACAGGTACGCCCCGACGGTCAGCGCCATCGCCGCGCAGCTCGCGGTCTTGCCCACCACGAATCCCCAGCCGGCGAGGAAGCCGGCGAACGGGTGCAGCCGTTCCCGGCCGTAGACGTAGGTGCCGCCGGACTCGGGGTAGCGGGCGGCGAGCCGGGCCGAGCTGGTCGCGTTGCAGTAGGCGACGAAGCCGGCGACCGCCAGTGCGACGAGCAGTCCGGTGCCGCCGGCCGCCGCGGCGGCCGGGGCGAAGACGACGAACACGCCCGCGCCGAGCATCGAGCCCAGACCGATGACCACCGCATCGCGTACGCCGAGTCGCCGTGCCAGCCGTTCCACTCCGGCAGCCTAGCCAGGGCGCTCGGGTGAACGGCAGGTGCCGCCGGCGGGATTCCGCCGGCGGCACCGGGAGCGGGTTCAGCAGGGCCCGTTGTCGGTCCACACGCCCTGGCTGTTGGTCCCGGGCACGTCTCCCTGGGTCCACCACCGCGAGGTCCACCGGTGTCCGCCGTGGGACACCACAGCACCTCCGGGGTACGCGGTTCCCGCGGCCCAGGCCGGCGCGGCACACGAACCACCTGTGGGTGACGGCGAGCCGGTGGGCGTCGGGGAGGTGGTCGGTGCCGGGGAGCCCGTGCAGGCGCCCTGGTCGGCCCAGACCGTGGCGCTGCCCGGCGTCTCGCCCTGGGTCCACCACTTCGCGTTCCAGGTCCGTCCGGCGTGCGAGACGGTTGCCCCGCCGGAGTACGCGGTGGCCGCCGACCAGGCCGGCGCGGTGCAGGTGCTCCCGCCGGGCGGGACGGAACCGCTCGGGCTGGGCGACGGCGTGACCACCTCGCCACCACGTGCCCAGTCCCCGGTCAGCGCGTACGTCTGGCCGCCGAAGGCGAGCGTGAAGTTGGCCGGGCCGGAGATCGGGAGCTGGTAGTTGAGCGTCACCTCGGCGTACGAGCCGGGCACGATCGCGGCCGGCACGGTGAGGCGTACCCGGTTGTGGTCGCCCTTCAGTCCGCCGACGTTGCTGCCGGTGTGGCCGGTGGTGACGGTGGTGAGCGCCCAGCCGGACTGCTGGCTGAGTGTGGCCGGGGTGGTGGTGGGATAGTCGAACTCGAGCTGCGCGCCGGCCGGGATCGGTGCACCGGTGTTGTTGGTCAGCCGCAGCTCGGGGTTGATCGGGTAGTTGTTGTCGCCGAGCGCGAAGCCGCCCATGCCGACCGCCACGTCGAGCGTCCGGGTGGGCATGGTGATGCCCGCCTTGCGGGCGCCGTACGCCGGTGCGGCCTTCAGCCGGTCGTAGAGCAGCGTGGTCAGCGTGTCGCCCATGCCGTACTGGCCCTTGGCGGAGTCGTAGGCGTAGTCGCCGGCGAGTTCCCAGATCATCACGCCGCCGAGGCCCTTGGCCGCGACGTAGTCGGCCTTGGCGGCGAGTGACTGGTCGTCCTCGGTGGAGAGGAAGACCTTCTTCTCCGCGTTCCACAGCCAGGGCGCGACCAGCGCGGCCGAGTAGTTCCGGGTGTAGCTGCCGCTGATCCGGTCGGCCGGGTCGGTGGCCGGGGTGAGGCCGTATCCGGTCAGGTAGTCGCCGGTGACGCCGGCCTGGAGGTTCTTCGCGTGCCACATCGGGTTGGCACCGCCGGGCACCTCGTTGCCGGCGGTGTCGAGGTCGTGCCAGAGGTTGTCGATGCCGACCGCGCCGTTGCCGCAGGGGGTGGTGGAGCCGATCGAGCTGCCGGTGCCGGCCGGGCACTTGGTCTGGTCGGGCAGCGCCGCCCGCCCCCACAGGCCGTTGGTGCCGCCGGTGACGCCCTGCCAGCCCCGGGTGTAGTAGGGCACGCCGATGTTCACCCGGCCGCTGGGCAGCGCGCCCCGGAAGTAGTGGTACGCCCAGTCGGTGTTCAGGTAGCCGATGCCGGAGTACGCGCCGTACACGCCGCCGGCGGCCAGTTCGGCGTCGTCGCCGTTGTCGTAGAGCGCCGCGTTCGGCCCGACGAAGTGGTTCCACGCGCCGTGCAGGTCGTAGGACATCGCGTTGACGTAGTCGAGGTACTGCAACGCCTGGTAGGACTCCATCCCGCGCAGCAGCCAACCGGACGCGGGCGCGGCCACGGTGAGCAGGTAGTGCTTGCCGTCGGTGGCGGCGGCACGGTCGAGCTTCTCCCGCAACGTGCGCATCAGCACCTGGTACGAGGCGTTGAGACCGGCCCGCTTGGCGTCGGCCTGGGCGAAGTCGAGCGGGTTGCCGGCCTTGTTGTTGGAGGTGGGGTACTCGTAGTCGATGTCGACCCCGTCGAAGCCGTACGTGCGCAGGAACGTCACCACCGAGTCGGCGAACCTGTTGATGCCGGCGGTGTTCACCGTGTTGGTGCCGGTGGTGGTCATCCGGTAGAAGCCGCCGGAGTCGACGCGGTTGCCGCTGTCGTCGATGAAGCCGCCGGTCTCGGCCCAGCCGCCGACGCTGATCAGCGTACGGACGCCGGGGTTCTGCTTCTTGTACTTGTTGAGCAGGTTGAAGTGCCCGGTGTACGGCAGGGCCGGGTCCATCTCGGCACCGGCCACGCCGGGCCAGGTCATGTTCGTCGCCGGGTTGTCCGCGGCGCCGGGGTTGCCCACGGAGATGCGGTTGCCGCCGTCGACGTGGGCGAACGCGTAGTTGATGTGGGTGACCTTCTGCCAGGGGATCTGGTTCACCAGGTAGGCCGGGGCGCCGTTGCGGCCGGTCCGCCAGCTGGTGAAGTAGCCGATGATCCGGCGGGTGTGGTCTGCGCCCATCTTCTCCCGGCCCGCGGTGTCGTAGACGGTGCAGTAGGGCACCGAGACTCCGGGCGTGCGGTAGAGCCCGTCGGGCCGGCACGCCTCGTCGTCGGCGGCGGCCGACCTTGCGTCCGGGGCGGCCACGACCACCGCCATCGTCGCGGTCAGCAGACCGGCGGCGCCGGTCGACAGCCAGCGGCTGAGTCGTCTCGTCAGCACGAGTACCTCCTACATTTAACAAACTTAACTGTTAAGATTGCTAAATGTATACCGGCGTCGATACGCCGAGACAAGAGGCGGATTTTCTAGCCGAGCCCCTCCGCCGGGCGGGCCCAGCCGCCCAGCCGCGCCGGCAGCGGCAGACTGTTCCAGGGCACGCGGCGCAACAGGCGGTCCAGCAGCAGGCCGAGCAACAGCCCGGCGACCGAGTCGGTCAGCCAGTGCCAGCCCAGGTAGACGGTGGTGCAGAAGACCACCGCCGGGGGCACCACCCGGACGACTGTGACCAGCCGGGGCGGCACGGTACGGCCGACCGTGCGCACGAGCGGGGCCAGCAGCAGGGCCAGTACGCCGTACCAGACGATCGCGTTGGCGACGTGCCCGGACGGGTACGACTGCGCGAAACGGACCGGCAGGTCGTGCTGGAACAGCGGCAGCGTCTGCTCCGGCGACAGGAACGGCTCCTTGACCGAGGCGCTCGGCGCCGGGCGGGCCGTCCACACCTTCAGCGGGCCGATCGTGAAGAACGTGAGCACGAACCCGGCCACCGGTGGCAGCAGGGGCCGCACCGAGCGCAACCGCAGCGCCAGCAGCACGCCCAGCCCGGCCGCGAGCAACGTCAACGGGGTGCCCTGGCCGAGCAGGTTCAGCGTCATGGCGACCCAGCGGGCGGCGGTCGGGCGGTTCTCCTCGGACCAGTCGGCGACCGCCCGGTCCAGGCCGAACAGGTGACCCGAGGCGAGCGCGACGGTCAGCGCCACCACCGCTGCGAGCAGCAGCCCGTCGAACCACCACCCGGCCGGCCGGACCGGCCGCAGCCGCAGGTCACCGCGTACCCCCGAGGTCTGACGCACGCGACCACGCTACCGGCCGCCGGCGGCGGCCGACCGGCGCGGGCATCGGCCGCTGTGTGCCCAGCCACGAAGGGAGGCGCGGCGCGGGGTCAGCGGTCACACTGGTTGCCGTGCGGATCACCTCGGCTCTCGTCGACCCGTCGCTGCTCGACCTCCCCTGGTCGACCCCGTTGGAGCAGTGGCCTGCCGAACACCTGGTGGCGCTGCCGCAGGGCATCTCCCGGCACGTCGTGCGGTTCGTCCGGCTCGGCGGGTACGTCTACGCGGTGAAGGAGACCGGCGAGCGGGTCGCCGAACGGGAGTACGACCTGCTGCGGGCGCTGGAGCGGATCGACTTCCCGTCGGTCGAGGCCATCGCGATCGTCGCCGACCGGCAGACCGACGACGGCGAGCCGCTGGACCCGGTGCTGATCACCCGGCACCTCCAGTTCTCGCTGCCCTACCGGGCGCTGTTCTCCAACACGCTGCGACCGGAGACGATGAACCGGCTGCTCGACGCGCTGGCCGCGCTCATCGTCCGAATGCACCTGACCGGCTTCTTCTGGGGCGACTGCTCGCTGTCGAACACGCTGTTCCGGCGGGACGCGGGCGCCTTCGCCGCGTACCTGGTCGACGCCGAGACCGGCGCGCTGCACCCGTCGCTGTCGAACGGCCAGCGCGGCGAGGACCTGGAGATCGCCCGGGTCAACATCTTCGGCGAGGCACTCGACCTCCAGGCCGCCGGCCTGCTGCACGAGTCCATCGACCCGGAGGTGGTCTGCGAGGAGGTAGTGCGGCGCTACGAGCGGCTCTGGCACGAGATCACCTACGAGCAGCAGGTCGAGCGTGCCGCCAGGCACGACATCGAACGCCGCATCCGCCGCCTCAACGAGCTGGGCTTCGACGTGGCCGAGGTGGCCATGTCCACAGTCGACGACGGGCGCTACCTGGTCCGGCCGAAGGTGGTCGACGCGGGCTACCACACCCGGCGGCTGCTGCGCCTGACCGGCCTGGACGCCGAGGAGAACCAGGCCCGCAAGCTCCTCAACGACCTGGACGCCTACCGGCTGGAGAGCGACCTGACCGACGAGCAGCAGGCGGCGCACCGCTGGCTGACCGAGGTCTTCGAGCCGGTGGTCCGGGCCGTCCCGGGGCACCTGCGCAACAAGCTGGAGCCGCAGGAACTGTTCGCCCAGATCATCGAGCACAAGTGGCTGCTCTCCGAGCAGGCCGGGCGGGACGTCGGGATGCGCCAGGCGGTGCAGTCGTACCTGGCCGACGTGCTGGTGCACCGCCCGGACGAGCAGGCGGTGCTCGGCGTCGAGATGCCCACCACCTGACGCCTGCGGGTCACTCCACCCAGTCGCCGCCGCGCATCACCCGTACCACGTTCAGGTCCTCGTCCAGCACCACGAGGTCGGCGCGCAGCCCGGTGACCAGCGCGCCCACCCGGTCGCCCAGGCCGATCGCGCGGGCCGGGGTGGTGGCGACCATCCGGCAGGCGTCCGGCAGGGCCACACCCGCGCCGACCGCGTGCCGCAGCGCCGCGTCCATGGTGAGCGTGCTGCCGGCGATCGCGCCGTCGCGGCTCAGCCGGGCCACACCGCCGGACACGGTGACCGCCTGGCCGCCCAGCTCGTACTCGCCGTCGGGCATCCCGGCGGCGGCCATCGCGTCGGTGATCAGCGCGGCCCGCTCCGGGCCGGCCACCGAGGTGGCGAAACCGAGCATGCCGTCGTGCAGGTGCACGCCGTCGGCGACCAGCTCGCACACCACGTTCGGGGCCTCCAGCAGGGCCACCACCGGGCCGGGCTCGCGGTGGTGCACCGGGCGCATCCCGTTGAACAGGTGGGTGCCGACGCTCGCGCCCGCCGCCACCGCCGCCCGCGTCTGCTCCCAGGTGGCGTCGGTGTGCCCGACCGCCGCGACCACACCGTGCGACACCAGCAGCTCGATCGCCTTGGTGGCGCCGTCCCGCTCGGGAGCGATCGTGACCATGCGTACGGCGCCGCCGCCCAGCTCGACCAGCTCGCTCAGCTCGGCGGTGGACGGGTCGCGCAGGAACTCCGGGTTCTGCGCGCCGCAGCGGTCGGCGGACAGGTACGGACCCTCGAAGTGGATGCCGGCGAGCACACCGGACTCGACCAGCGGCCGGTAGGCGGCGGTGGCGTCGCGCATCAGCTCGAAGGGGGAACTGACCAGGCTGGCCAGCAGTGTGGTGGTGCCGTGCCCGCGGTGGAACGCGGCGGCCTGCCGGGCCGACTCCGGGTCGCCGGTGGTGAACGTGTGCCCGCCGCCGCCGTGGGTGTGCATGTCCACGAAGCCCGGCACGATCCAGTGGCCGTCGCGCACCGACGGATACTCGGCGACAGCGGTGATCCGCCCGTCCGCGATCTCCACGCAACCCTGCCGGATGACACCGGTCGGGGTCACCACCTTGCCGGTCACGCGCCGGGTCATCGACTCTCCTTCGCCAGGGTGTCCAGGGCCAGCAGGGCGGCGCCGAGGCAGCCGGCCTCGTCACCGAGGTCGGCCGCGACCAGGCGTGGCTCGCGGTGGAACGTCAGCCGCTCGCGCAACGCCGTCCGCAGCGGGCCGAACAGCCGGGGACCGGCCTGGGCCAGCCCGCCGCCCAGCACCACTGTCGACACATCGTAGAGGGCCTGCCCCGTGGCGAGTCCGTCGGCGAGCGCCTCGACCGCCTCCCGCCACACCTCGACGGCGAGCGGATCACCGGCCGCCGCCCGGTCGGCCACCTCGGCGGCGGTGGTGGGCGCGCCGGACAGCTCGGCGTACCGGCGCCCGATCGCCGAGGCGGACGACACCGCCTCCAGGCAGCCGGTCCGCCCGCATCCGCAGCGTGGGCCGCCGGGGCGTACCAGGATGTGGCCGATCTCCCCGGCGGCGCCGTGCGCGCCGGTGGCGGCCGACCCGCCGACCACGTGGGCGGCGGCGATGCCGGTGCCGATCGCGACGAACAGGACCTGGTCCGCCTCCCGTCCGGCGCCGAGCCGGGCCTCGGCCAGGCCACCCGCCCGCACGTCGTGGCCGAGCGCCGCGGGCAGTCCCAGCCGCGTGCCCGCCAGCTCCCGCAGCGGTACGTCCCGGAAGCCCACGTTCGCCGACCAGACCGCCACGCCACGCGCCTCGTCGACCACCCCGGGTACGACGATGCCGCAGGCCACCGGTGTACGGCCGTCGGCGCGGGCCTTGCCGGCCAGCCCTACGGCCACGTCGAGGATCGTGCCGGCCACCGCCTCCGGGCCGCGCTGGGCGCCGGTGGCGTGCCGTTCGGTGTGCACCGTCGAGCCGTCCGGCCGGACCAGGGCGCACTTCATCCCGGTGCCGCCCACGTCCAGCGCGACGACGACCTCGTCGCGTTCGCTCATGCCGTCTGCCAGCCGCGCATGCGCTCACGGCCCTCGCTGCGCTCGGTGCGTTCGCTCATGCTGTGCCGGCTGGGCATGCGCTCACGGCCCTCGCTGCGCTCGGTGCGTTCGCTCATGCTGTGCCGGCTGGGCATGCGCTCACGGCCCTCGCTGCGCTCGGTGCGTTCGCTCATGCCAGGACCACGGACCGGGTCAGATGGCGGGGCGCGTCCGGGTCGAGGTCGCGGCTGGTGGCGAGCGCGACCGCGAAACGCTGGGCCAGGATCAGGTCGGCCATCGGGTCGACCGGGTTACGCCCGGCGGCCCAGCTCGTCAGCACCGTGCGGCAGCCGTGGGTGCGGCTGTGCACGAACGCGGCGCCGGTGGCGGCCACGTCCTCGGGCAGGCCGTCCGGGATCTCGCCGAGCGCCCACACCAGCCGGCCGGGCGCGGCGACCGAGATCGGGCCGTGCCGGTAGTCCATGGCCGGGTACGCCTCGGCCCAGAACGTGGCCGCCTCGCGGCACTTCAGCGCGGCCTCCTGGGCCAGCCCGACGGTCCAGCCGCGCCCGAGGAAGGTGACCTGCCCGATGCCGGCCGGGTCGATCGGCAGCGGGGCGCGCACGGCGACCTCGGCGTCGGCGGCCAGGCGGCCCAGGTCCTCGCCGAGGTGGGCGCGCAGCAGCGCGAGCGCGGTGGTGGCGAAGCGGGTCTGCACCACCGACCGCTCGTCGGCGAAGGGCAGCGCGACACTGGCGTCGGCGAGCGCCACGGCGGCCGAGTCCGGGTCGCCGACCAGGACCGTGGCGGGGATCCGTCCGCGCAGCGCGGAGAGCAGGTCGAGTACCTCGGTGGTGGTGCCGGAGCGGGTGATCGCGATGAGCCGGTCGTAGTGCCGGCCGGCCGGGAACTCGCTGGCCTGGAAGGCGTCGGTCTCGCCCTGGCCGGCGGCTTCACGCAGCCCGGCGTACGCCATGGCCATGAACCACGACGTGCCGCAACCGACCACGGCGACCCGCTCGCCGGGGCGCGGCAGGTGCGCGGCGACGGTCGGGGTGAGTCGCGCCGCCTCCCGCCAGCAGTCGGGCTGGCTCGCGATCTCCGCGTGCACGAACGCCATGACAACTCCTCGCCAGGAGAGACTTTGCGCAATACGGCGCGATACGGCCGCCTTTCGCGCGTCATTCTGCGCGAAGCGGGGTGGTCGTGGCAACCGTCTCTCAGTTCGCGCAGCACGGGGTTTTGCGCGGACCGCGTTTCGCGCACTAGTGTGCACGCAACCGATCACCGTTCACGCACAGTCTGGGGAGGGCCCCGCGGTGGACCGCTACGCGCGCTGGAACGCGCTGCTGGAGATGCTGACCGACAGCGGCCGGGTCAGCGTCGAGGAGGCGGCCGAGCGGCTGGACGTCTCCCAGGCCACCATCCGGCGCGACTTCGACCAGCTCGCCCAGCAGCAGATGATCACCCGTACCCGGGGTGGCGCGGTCGCCAACGGCGTCTCCTACGACCTGCCGCTGCGCTACAAGACCGCCAAGCACTCGGCCGAGAAGCAGCGGATCGGCACCGCCGCCGCGGCGCTCGTGTCGCCGGGCACCGTCGTCGGCCTCAACGGCGGCACCACGAGCACCGAGGTGGCGCGGGCGCTCGCCGTCCGCCCCGATCTCAACACCAGCGCGGAGGGTGCCCAGCTCACCGTGGTGACGAACGCGCTGAACATCGCCAACGAGCTGCTCGTGCGCTCACGGATGAAGGTGGTGGTGGCCGGCGGCGTGGTCCGGCCGAAGTCCTTCGAGCTGGTCGGCCCGCTCGGCGGGGCGCTGCTGCGCGAGGTCACGCTGGATGTCGCGCTGCTCGGGGTGGACGCGATCGACCCGCAGCTCGGCGCCGCCGCGCACCACGAGGGCGAGGCGGCCATGAACAGCCTGATGGTGGCCCGGGCCAAGCGGGTCGTCGTGATAGCGGACTCCTCGAAACTCGGCGGGCACGCGTTCGCCCGGATCTGCCCGGTGGACCGGGTCGAGACGCTGGTGACCGACTCCGGCGCGTCCCCCGACGTGGTGCAGGCGTTCCGCGAGGCGGGCGTGCACGTCGTCTGCGCCTGACCGCACCCGACACGCCGATAGTGCATACCGGGTATTGCCTTCGATTGCATACCGCGTATGGTGTCGTTGACGCCTACTTATCGGGGGAGGTCAGCTGTGTCGGCTGTCCTGGAGATCGAAGGTCTCCGCAAGACGTACCGGAGCCGGAAACGCGGGGTCCGCCACGCGCTCGACGGCTTCGACATGCGAGTCGAGGCCGGCCAGGTGCACGGCTTCCTCGGCCCGAACGGCTCGGGCAAGACCACCACACTGCGTACGCTGCTCGGCCTGATCCGGCCCAACGGCGGCCGGATGGCCATCCTCGGCCAGGAGCTGCCGCACGCGCTGCCGGCGGTCGCCGGGCAGGTCGGCGCCATCGTGGAGAGCCCGCAGTTCTTCCCGCACTTCTCCGCCCGCGACACGCTGGGCCTGCTCGCGCAGGCCGGTGAGCTGCCCAAGCAGCGCGTGGACGAGGTGCTGGAGCTGGTCGGGCTGCGCGACCGGGCGGGCGAGCGGGTGAAGACCTACTCGCTCGGCATGAAGCAGCGCCTCGCGGTCGCCTCCGCGCTGCTCAAGAACCCCAAGCTGCTGATCCTCGACGAGCCGGCGAACGGCCTCGACCCGGGCGGCATCCGGGAGATGCGCGGGCTGATGCGGGAGCTGTCCGAGAACGGCATGACAGTGGTGCTCTCCAGCCACATCCTGGGCGAGATCCAGCTCATCTGCGACTCGGTCACGATCATCTCGCTCGGCCGCCGGGTCGCGTTCGGGCCGGTCGAGCAGGTGCTCGCGGCCCACTCCCAGGGCTCCGTGCGGGTACGCCTGGAAGCGGTCGGCGACCTGCCCCAGGCCGCCGACGCGCTCACCCGTGCCGGGGTCCGCGTCACCACCGAGCCCGACCACCTGTTGCTGTCCGGCGTGGACAAGCCGGCCACCGTCAGCCGGCTCCTCGCCGAGCAGGGCCTCTACGTCAGCGAGCTCACCCCGGTCGCGGTCGACCTGGAGAGCGTCTTCCTCGAACTGACCGCCACCGCGCCGGTCCCCGGCCAGCACCGTCAGGTCGATCAGTCCGCCAAGGTCGACCAGGCCGGCACCACAGGAGGTTGGGGCGCATGAGCCTGTTCGTCACCGAGCTGCGCCGGCTCGGCAAACGCCGGGTGACCCGGCTGATGCTCGTGCTGCTGGTCGTCGGCCTGGCCACCGTGGCCACCGCGTTCAGCTTCTCCAGCGAGAAGCTCTCGCCCGCCACTGTGGCCGCGGCCGAGGCCAAGGCGAACAACAACTACCAGAACTCGGTCAAGGAGTGGCAGCGCAGCGTCTCCGAGTGCGAGGCCGCCGCGGCCCGGGGCGAGAACACCGAGGAACGGTACGGCCCGAACTGCGGCAAGGACTACCAGCCGCAGCCAGACATGTTCGAGGCGAACTGGTACCTGCCGTACCAGTTCGACTTCCGGGCCGAGTTCCCGATGTTCATCGCCGTGTTCGCCGCTTCCGTGGCGCTGTTCGGCTTCATCGTCGGCGCCTCCTTCGTGGGCGCCGAGTGGAACACCGGCGGGATGATGAACCTGCTGCTCTGGCGGCCGAAGCGGCTCACCGTGCTGGGCACGAAACTGGCCGCCCTGCTCACCACCGTGCTCGGCCTGACCGTGGTGCTCGGCGCCCTCTGGACGGCGGCGTTCTGGCTGATCGCCAGCCAGCGCGGCAGCACCGCGAAGATGACCGCCGGAGTGTGGCGGTCGATCGGACTGGACGGCCTGCGCGCGCTGGCCATGACGCTCCTCGTGGCGGCGATCGGGTTCGCGCTGGCCTCGCTCGGCCGGCACACGGCGATGGCCCTGGGCGCGGCGGTGGGGATCTTCGCGGTGAGTGAGATCGGCATCCGGATCGCGGTCGCCGTGCTCGGCGTCCAGTTCGGGGACCGGTACGTGCTGTCCACGTACGCCCAGTCGTGGTTCCTGAAGCAGGCGGAGCTGTTCGACTACGACACCTGCCAGTTCTCCCAGGGCGCCTGCGAACCGGCCACGTACATGGTCACCTGGCAGCAGTCGGCAGTGGTGTTCGGCGTGGCCCTGGTGGGCGCGGTCGCGGCCGCGTTCTGGACGATGCGGCGGCGGGACATCTCCTGACCTCGTCCGCGCCGCCGGCTCCTCCGGCGGCGCGGACCCCGCGTCCGATGCGGTCGGGGGCGGCCCTGGTTACGCTGGGGCTCCCCGGGCCGGCGCGTTCCGCGCGCCGGCCACCCGCCGTCGGAGAGGAGCGCCATGTCCGCCGACGCCTCGCAGCGGGCCGCCGTCGACCGGCCCGACCCGTCGGGGCCGACAGCGGGTACGCGCCACGCGGGTGCTGTTCCGCCGCCACGCACCGCGCCCCCGGTCGAGTCCACGCCGCCGGACCGGTCCGCGCCCGCCGACGACGCCGCGCCTCTCGATCACGCCGCGCCCCTCGACGACGCCGCGCCGTCCGGTGGTACGGCGTCCGCGCCGGCACCGCCCGACGGGGGCGACGGCCTCACCGAGCGGGAGCGGCGGATCCTCGCGTTCGAGGCACAGTGGTGGAAGCACGCCGGTGCCAAGGAGCAGGCCATCAGGGACACGTTCGGGCTCTCCGCGACCCGCTACTACCAGCTGCTCAACGCACTGCTCGACCAGCCGGCCGCGCTCGCCGCCGAGCCGGTGCTGATCGGCCGGCTGCGCCGGCTGCGCTCGTCGCGGGCCCGTAACCGGCGCCGCTGACGAACGTCATTTCTCGTACGTGCGCAGCCCGTTGCCGATGGCGAAGAACGTGGGCGCCCACTCGCCGATGAAGATGCCCCAGCGGTCCGCCCGCGCCACCCCGGCGCGCTCCATGTGCTTGGAGAGGAACCAACTGGTCATCGAGAGGCCGATGCTGACGAATCCGGCGAGGTAGGCGTGCTCCGCCCGGAAGCCGCTCTCGTGCAACCGCTCCAACATCTCGAAACCCCCTGACGCCGGGACCGACCCGGTCACGGCCGACGCTACCTAAAGTACGGTGAAGATGACGCAGGGTTGCCGCGATCGGGTCGGGCGGCGGATGACCGGGCGCGGTCCGGGTAGGCGGCCGGCGACGACGAACGGAGGCCGACGATGGGGGCACCAGACCGCCGGTACGCGATCGGCAGCAGGCCGGTCCGCCCGACCGCTGAGGCGCCGGTGATGCGGGTGCGTTCCGCCTCCGCCCCGGCACCCGGCCGGCCGGAGAACGAGGACGTGGTCTTCCGGTTCGGCCCGCTGGTCGGCGTCCTCGACGGCGCGACGGTGCCCGAGGGCTTCGACACCGGCTGCGCGCACGGCCCCGCCTGGTACGTCCGCCACCTGGCCGCCCGGATCGGCCTGGCGATCGCGGCCCGCCCCGCCGCCACGCTGATGAGCAGTCTCGCTGCGGCGATCCTCGCGGTGCGGGCCGACCACGGCGGGACGTGCGACCTGGACCATCCGGGCACGCCGTCGTCCACCGTGTGCCTGCTGCGGGAAAGCGGCGACCGGGTCGACTACCTCGTGCTCTGCGACAGCCCGCTGGTGCTCGACACCGGCCGCGGGATCGAGGTGGTCACCGACGACCGGCTGGCCCACGCGGTGGCGGACCTGCGCCGCAGTGCCGCGGCGCTGCCGGACGGCGAGACCGACCCGGTGATCCGGTTCCGCCGCGCGACGACAGTGCAGCGGACCCGGATGAACCGCACCCACGGCTACTGGGCGGCGGCGAGCGACCCGGACGCGGCGTACCACGCGCTGACCGGGACGCTTCCGCTGCGCGGTCCGGGTGCGCTGCGCCGGGCCGCGCTGCTCAGCGACGGCACCTCCTGCGCGGTCGACCAGTTCGGCCTGTTCGACTGGGGCGGGCTGCTGGAGGTGCTGACCGTGGAGGGCCCGGAAGGGCTGATCGACCGGGTCCGGGTGGCGGAGCGGGACCACCCGGACCGGCTGCGGCGACGTAAGCGCACCGACGACGCCTCGGCCGTGCTCTGCGAGTTCGACCCGCCAGCGTGAGCACGCTCACGTCGGAACGACCGGTCGGATGGCAACGCAGCGTGAGGCGTAACCCCCTGGGGGTACGACCGGACGAGGCGGTCGGCCATAGCGGCAATCCCTCCCCAAAGGGGTGGACGACCCGGACCACGCGCGGCAGACTGCGCGACGTGACGGGTGCGGTACGGCTGGAGCCGGTGGACGAGCGGAACCTGGAGCCGTTGCTCTCCGTAGCGGCGGCTGAGGCGGAGCCGGAGGACGTCATGCCTCCGGTGGACGCCCCGGCGGGCTGGTCGCTGGCCCGCCGCGACGCGTTCCGCGAGTTCCACCGCGCCAGCCTCGGTGGGCTGAACGGCCCGACCGGCACGGCCATGTACGCGATCGTCTCCGGCGGCGAGGTGGTCGGCATGGTGCGGATGACCCGCCGGGACGAGCCGGGAACCGTGGAGACCGGCATGTGGCTCGGCCGGTCGGCGCGGGGCCGTGGCCTGGGCGCCGCGGCACTGCGGCAGTTGCTGCACGTCGCCGCCGCGGCCGGAATGCAAACGGTGGTCGCGAACACCACGCCGGACAATGCGGGCGCGATCTCGGTGCTGCGCAGATGCGGCGCGGAACTGCGCGAGGAAGACGGCGTACTGCACGCGCGTATCTGCCTGGATGCTGCCCTGCCGATCCGCTGAGCCCTCTTCCCCGCTGCCTGAGTTCTCGCTGCTCAACGCCACCTTTGTGGGTGGTTCCGCCGGCAGGAGACGCGTACCGCGCTGACACTCGCCGCGGCGGTCGCTGCCGCCGTCCGGCCGCCCGCCACCGCGACGAGAGCTGACCGGGGCGCGGCGCGAGCCGCCCGGCTGCCGCGCGAGCGGTCAGGACCGGCCGGCGGCGTACGACTCCAGGTGCGCGAGCTGTACCGGGTCCAGCGAGGGCCGGACGCGGTCCCGGGCCGCCTCGACGTGCGCGGCGGTCACCGTGCTCGCCTCCAGCGACTCCCGCATGGCGGCCAGCGCCGCCTCCCGGATCAGCGCGGCGCAGTCGGCGGCGGAGAAGCCGTCCAGCTCGGTGCCGAGCGCGTCGAGGTCCACGTCCGGGGCGAGCGGGACGTCCCGGGCGGACGCGCGGAGGATCTCCGTGCGGGCCGGGCCGTCCGGTGGCGGCACGTAGACCAGGCGTTCCAGCCGGCCGGGACGCAGCAGCGCCGGGTCGACCAGCTCCGGCCGGTTGGTCGCGCCGACCACCACCACGTTGCGCAGCGCCTCCACGCCGTCCAGCTCGGTCAGCAGCGCCGCCACCACCCGGTCGGTCGTACCGCCGTCGGTGGCCTGCCCGCGTACCGGGGCCAGCGCGTCCACCTCGTCCAGGAAAACCAGCGTGGGCGCGGCCTGGCGGGCGCGGCGGAACAGCTCTCGGACCGCCCGCTCGCTCTCACCCACCCACTTCGAGAGCAGCTCCGCGCCCTTCACCGACAGCACGTTCGCCCGCCCGGAACCGGCCAGCGCCGTCACCAGGTAGGTCTTGCCGCAGCCGGGCGGGCCGTAGAGCAGCACGCCGCGCGGCGGCGTCACGCCCAGCCGGGCGAACGTGTCCGGATAGGTGAGCGGCCAGAGCACCGACTCGGTGAGTGTCTGCTTGACCTCGTGCAGCCCGCCCACGTCGTCCAGCGTCACCGACGCCAGCTCCAGCGTGGAGGCGGACATCGTGGTCGGCCGGACCACCTCCAGCGCGGCGGTGAAGTCGGCCATCGCCACCGTCGGCGTCTGCGCCGTCTTCTGGCGCAGCGCCGCGCGTACCCCGGCCTCGCGTACCAGCGCCGCCAGGTCCGCCGCGACGAATCCGGGGGTACGGGCGGCCACCTCGTCCAGCCGGACGTCACCTGCGAGCGGCACCTCACGGGTCAGCACCGTCAACTGCTCCCGGCGCAGCGCCGCGTCGGGCAGCGGCACGGTGATCCGCAGCGCGAGCAGGTCCGGGCCGCGCAGTGCCGGATCGACCGCCTCGGGGCGTCCGCTGGTGCACACCACCGCGGCACCGGCCCGCAGCGTCTCGGCCACCACCTGCCGGAACACGGTGGCCAGCGGGCCCGGCTCGTCGGCCGGGGCGATCGACTCCACGTCGGTGACAAGCAGCACGGCGGGAGCACCGGCGCGGACCGCCGAGGCCGCCTCGCGCAGCCGGCGGGCTGCCGCGTCGTTGCCGAGTGCGGCCAGCTCCGGAGCCCAGAGCGGCCGGACACCCGCGCCGACCCGGGCGGCGACGGCACGCACCAGCGCGGACTTGCCCGAGCCTGCCGGGCCCTCCACCAGCACACCGAGCGAGACGGTGGTGCCGAGCCGGCCCAGCACCTCACGATGGTGGAAGCCCAGGTCCAGCAGTTCGGTCAGCTCCTCGGCCTGGGCGCGCAGGCCGGGTAGTTCGTCCACGTCGGGCGCGTCCTCCGGACCGAGCAGGTCCCCGTCGGCTTCCGGTCCGGCCGGGGCGGTGGGGGCGGAGACCTTGGCGGTGGAGGCCGAGGACGCCGGGCCGGAGCCCCGAGTGGCGGCGCCGTGCTCCCAGCCCACCACCGTGTCCATGGTGACGAGCGCACCGACCGCCGGTTCGGCCGATACGACGGTGAGCAGCGTGCTCGTCCAGGCGTACCCGACGGAACTGGCCAGACTGCGCCGCGCGGCCTCGATCAGGCCGCGCACAGCGGCGTCCGGCAGCACGTCCTGCGGCAGCAGCGAGACGTCGTCCCCGGCGGTGACCACCTTGCCCAGCAGTGCCAGCCGCAGCATCTCCGGCGGGACCGCGGCGACCACCGCGGCCGGACCGGAGAGCGTGAGCCGGCGCGCCGGGGTCGCCGGCAGCGGACTCACCGTGACCTGGCCGCCGGCTTGCATGCCGAGATTGCCCAGCAGCAGGTCGTCGGCGTGCAGCAGGGCGCCGCTGGTGCTCGGCTCGGCGGCGGCCGCGATCCCGGCGGTGACCCGGCGACCGGTCAGGCGCACCGGGTCGCCGGGGCGCAGCGCCAGCGCGGTGAGCACCTCGGGATGCAGGCGCACCACGCCGCGGCGGGCGTCGAGCGCGGCCGGCCGCAGCGTCGCGGTCAGGGTCAGGTCGGGTTCGGCCACCCGCCGACAGTAGCCGTCCCGATCATCGGGTGCCGGGTCAGCGCGGGCCCGGGTCGTCCAGCAGCGAGGGGTCGCGCCGGATCATCTCGGCCAGCCGGGCCGCCGGGTCGGACTCCAGCGGGTCGTGGCCGGGCGCGGGCACCGTCTTCACCGACATGGGCCACGCCGGCGGCGGCGCGGGCGGCGTCGCCGGGTCCACCGTCACCGCCGGGCCGGACCAGGAGACCCGCAGCGGGTACGCCTGCTCGCCCAGTTCCACCCGCAGCGTCACGGCGAGCCCGGGGTGCTCGGCCACCACCCGCCGGACCGCCTCGGCGACCTCCTCGACCGGGTCGCGCCGCACCGGTGCCTCGCCGCCGCGCAGCCGGTACGCGCCGTGCCCCGCCCGCCCGTCGCCCGGCTCGTCCGCCGCCTCCGCGGCTGCGTCCCGGCCGGCCGGCTCGCCGGGCATCGGCGCCCGGCGGCGCAGCGCCTCCTCGCGCCGCGCCATCCGGGCCAGTGTCTCGTCCAGATCACCTCTCATGGCGTCCACCCCTTCGCCAGACAACGGATCGAAACGACTGCCAGTTCTCAGCCTGCCCGGGATCGGGTGGCCCGGTCCAGCGCGCGGTCCAGGACGATGAGCAGGGCGTCCCGTACCGAGAGGCGGTCCCGGGCGTCGAACTGCACCAGCGGCACGTGCTCGGCGATCGCCAGCGCCCAGCGGATCGACGGCAGGTCCAGGGCCAGCCGGCCGTCGAAGGCGTTGACGCCCACCGCGAACGGCAGCCCGGACCGCTCGAAGAAGTCGACCGCCGGGTAGCAGTCGTCGAGCCGGGCGCTGTCCACCACCACGAGCGCGCCGAGCGCGCCCCGGGCCAGGTCGTCCCACATGAACCCGAAGCGCGCCTGGCCGGGCGTACCGAAGAGGTAGAGCTTCAGGCTGCGGTCGATGGTCACGCAACCGAAGTCCATGGCCACGGTGGTGGTGGTCTTCCCGGCGACCCCGCCCAGGTCGTCGATGCCGATGCCGGCGGTGGTCATCTCCGCCTCGGTGGTCAGCGGCGCGATCTCGGAGATCGCGCCGACGGTGGTGGTCTTGCCGACCCCGAAGCCACCGGCGATGAGGATCTTGACCGGGATCGGCGGCCGGGGCGCCGGCACCCGGCTGACGATCGGAGCCGGTTCGGCCGGCGGCGTACCGGGCGGCAGGTACGGCAGCGGCGGGGTGGGCGGGGGCGGCGTGGCCCGGCCGATGAGCGGCGCCGGGCCGCCGTAGCGGCTCGGGGCGCTGTTCGCGGCCGGCCCGCCCGTGGCGGCCGCCGGCCATTCAGGAAATCGCACGAAGTCCATCAATCACTCGCAGGATGATGTCGGGATCGAGGGCGTCGTCGACGTCCGCGACGTGCACGTCGAGATGGCCGGCGGCCCGGAGGTCGCCGACCAGCACCCGGGTCACCCCGAAGTGCATCCGGGTCCGGGCGGAGATCTCGGCCACCGAGACGGGCTCGGCGCAGATCGCGACGATCGCCGCCAGCTCCGGGGCCAACCGGGCGGTCACCGCCCACGAGGTGCTGCCCGGACGAGCGGTGACCTGGGTCTCCAGGCCGATTGCCGGGTCGCCGTCCACCCGTCCGGAGGTCAGCACGAAGGGGCGTGGGCCGGTCGGCTCCCCGTCGCCCGCGTCCGGCTCCGGCACCGGAGCGGACGCGTTCAGGAAGGGGCGGATCCGGACGCCGGGCTCCGGCTCCGGGTCCGCGCCGGCGGCCCCTGGGATCATTGCTGTACGGCGTTCTTCAGTTCGGCTATCAGGCGCGGACTCAGGGCACCGCCGGCGCGGCCGGCGAACAGCGTCATCTCGTACGCCACGGTGCCCAGGTTCGCCGTGCGGTCGGCGACGACGCCGAGCACCGAGCCGCTGCTGATCGCGCTGATCAGCAGGTATCCCTCGGCCATGTCGACGATCACCCGGTTGAGCGCGCCGAGCGCGTACCAGCTGGCCGCGCCGCCGGCGAGGCTGGTCATGCCGGAGACCACGGCGGCGAGCCGTTCCGCGTTGGACCGGTCCTTGATCGCGGACATGGCCATCAACAGCCCGTCCGAGGAGACCGCGATCGCCTCCATCACCCCGGCGGTGCTGGAGGTGAACGAGTCGAGCAGCCAGTTGAAGGTGCGTGCCTCGGGACTGAGGTCACCGGTGGTGCTCTGTTCGACGTTCTCGTGGAGGAAGGGGCTGGTCACCGTGATGGGTCCTCTTCGTAGCGGCGGTCGGTACTGACTTCGCGCAGAGCACGGGCGACGCCCGCCTCGAACTCGCTGATCCGGTTGCGGACCTCGACGGGGTCGCCGGGGTCGGAGCTGGTGGGGGGTACGGACTGCGCCGGGGAGACGGACAGGTTCGCGCCCGGCACCCGGCGGCTGAGCCGGGGCCGCTCCGCCACCGGGGGCGCCTGGTCGACGTCGCCCTCGGCCCGCCGTACCCCGTCCTGGAACGCCTCGACCAGGGCCCGGACGCTGGACGGATCCGCCGGTACGCCGATCAGCGGCCCGCCGGTGGCCGGTCCGGCCGGACCGGCGGGCGGGGCGGCCGGCAGATTCGCGCCGGGCACCCGCTGCCGGATCGGCGACCGGGTACCGGGCCGCCCGGCGGGCGGGCCGGCCGGGTTCGGCCCGGTCGGTGCCGGCACGGCCGGGGGTGGCGGAGCGAGCGCCGGGCCGGTGGACGGCGCCAGGACCGGACGGGTGGCCGGCGGTGCCAGGGTCGGGCCGGTCGTCGGCGGTGCCAGGGTCGGGCCGGTCGTCGGCGGTGCCAGGGTCGGGCCGGTCGTCGGCCGGGCGGCCGGGGGAGCGGCCGGTGCCGGGCCGACGACCGGTGTCGGCGGGGAGACGTGCCCGGGACGCGCCGCCGGTCCGGCCGGCCGGGCGCCGGGCGGCCAGGCCGACGGCGGGCCACCGTCGGCCTCGTCCGCCTCCCCGGTGCCGGACTGGCTGCCGAAGGCGTTCCACGGGTCGCCGCTGGACATGCTGCGCGTGGCCCGGGTCAGCATCTCGGCGTCGAAGCCGGCCGGCGCGTTGACAGCCGGCGCGTCGACGGCCGGCGGCTCCGGCTCGCGGGCGCCGGGCACCGCGGCCCGGCCGGCCCCGGCGCCGACCGGCTCGGGGCGGCGGATCACGAGCGAGGCGCCCGGGATCTCCAGCGCGGCGGTGACGCCGCTGCCGGGGGTGTGGCTCAGCCGGACGCTCCAGCCGTGCCGGCGGGCCAGTCGGCCGACCACGAACAGGCCGAGGACCTCGGTCGGGGCGAGGTCGAGGCGTTCCCGCCGGGTGAACCGGGCGTTCTCCTCGGTCATCCGGTCCTCGGTCAGGCCGATGCCGTGGTCGACCACGACCAGCCGGGCCCCGCCGTCGGTCAGCTCACCTGTCACCACCACGCGGGTGTGCGGCGGCGAGAACGAGGTGGCGTTCTCCATCAGCTCGGCGAGCGTCAGCACCAGATCGCCGGCGATGGCGGGGGCCGCCGCCACGCCGGGCGGCACCTCCACGTCGACGCGGGTGTAGTCCTCGATCTCGCCGAGCGCGAGCCGGACCACGTCGGCCAGCGGGACCGGTGCCACGTGACCGTCCGAGCCGGTGGCGCCGGAGAGCACCACCAGGCTGCCCGCGTTGCGGCGCAACCGGCTGGAGATGTGGTCCAGCCGGTAGAGGTGCTCCAGGCGGCCCGGGTCGGTCTCCTGCCGTTCCAGCCGGTCGATGAGCGCGATCTGGCGGCCGACGAGGTTCTGCGTACGGCGGCCGACGTGGCCGAACATCTGCGCCACGTTGCGCCGCCCGGCGACCTGCCGCTCGACCAGCCGGGCGGCGGTGTGCTGCACCCGGTCGAACGCGCGGGCCAGGTCGCCGATCTCGTCCCGGGCGCTCACCTCGACCGGGTCGAGGCGTACCGGGGGGACGGCCTCGGACTCGTCGTCGGCGACCCGGGTCAGTTCGGCTTCGGTGACCCGGGCGACGCGCTCGGCGGAGCGGGTGAGCCGGCTCAGCGGCCGGGCCACCATACGCGCCACCGTCATGCTCAGCAGCACCACGACGAGCAGGATCGCCGCCGTTCCCAGGCTGACCAGCCAGGCCGCGGTCAGGGCCTCCCGTTCCCGCGCGCGGGTCTCCGCGATGACGTCCGCGACGACCTTCTTCTCCACGAACTGGCCCAGCGTGATCATCGACCGGGCCGACGGGAACAGCACGTCCAGCGGCACCGGGGCGATCGCCCCGTCCGGGTCGCGGATGCTGTCCGCCAGGAACGTCGGGCTGGTCCGGGCGGCCACCGCCGCGTCGTCCAGCTCGGCCACCTTGAGCTGCTCGGGCGTGATCAGCTTGCGGAACCGCCGGTTGTCGACGTTGAGCGCCGCCACGCACGCCACGAACGAGCGGGCCAACTGCGGATCGCCCGTCGCCTTGACCAGCACGATCTGGGTGGTGCACGAGCTGAGGGCCTCGTCGACGCGCAGCAGCGCGTCCAGGGCGAGCACCTGCCGTCCGGCCGGGGTGTCGGTGTCCACCTGGAAGGGCAGCCGCAGCGCGTCGATCAGGGCGGTGTCGACCTCGCCGAACACGGTCAGGATCTGCTGCGGGGTGGCCCGTCCGGCGAGCGTGGTGTTGCGGACGTCCTCCAGCCGGCGCACCGCGTCGAGGCTGTCGCGGACCGCCGCCGGCAGCGGCTCGGCGCGCAGGTCGGCGACCCGGTCGTCGACGGTGGCCGACTTCTGGATCAGCTCGGTACGGCTCACCCGCCCGAGCAGCAGCCCGACCGACAGCAGGCGTTCCTGCTGAAGGTCCTGGACCAGGCTGCCGACCCGGCTGGCGACCCGGACGGTCTCGGCGGTGTCGGCGGCCTCCCGGGCGGCGGTCACCCGGTCGATGACGACCGGTACGGCGAGCCCGACCATGCTGAGCAGCGGAATGATCACCAGCAGGGCGAGCTTGCCCCGGATGCGTAACCTACCGAGCAGCATCGAACGGCCTCCACCGGTCGGCGTCGCCACCGTGCCCCACCGCGACGGGCTGACGGTCTGCCCCGGGCGCGGGGAGCGGTGGGTTCGGGTGGACAGCCGGCGCCGGCCCGGCCTCGGCCGGTTCCCGGCGTGCCGGGGTGGCCCGGGACCGGTCCCGGCGCAGCGCGGCCACGTGCAGCGCGACGATCCCGGCGATCAGCGCCGCCGCCGCCGCGGCGGCGCTCCGGCCCAGCAGCCGGTCCCGCTCCAGCGCGTCGAGCCGTTCCCGCAGCAGCGCGTCGAGCTGGTCGAGGATCACCGTGCGGAGCTGCTTGGCGGAGTTCTGCGCGCTGATCCCGGCGCGGGTGAGCTGGTCGGTGCTCGGCGCGGACCGGCCGGCGCCGGGCGCCGAATAGAGCGCGAACGTCTCCAGCGAACGCTGGTAGGTGTCCAGCGGAGTGAGCACGTTGGCGCCCAGGTCGGCGCTCTCCGAGCTGTCGACCGCCGAGCGCAGGTCGGCGACCAGGCCGTTGGCGGGACCGAGCGCGGAGACGCGCAGCTCGGCCAGCTCCGCGCCGATGCGCGCGCGTTCGGCGGCGGGGCGCTTGGCGGACAGCCGGGCCAGGTCGACGAGCCGCCCGGCCAGCACGGTCGCGGTGGGCAGGTCCCCGCCGATGCCGTCCTGGAGGAAGAACGAGTCGGAGCGCGGGTCGCGGATCAGCCCGGAGCTCTCCCGCACCTTGCGGTAGAGGGCCAGGAGCAGGTCGGACGCCTCGCTGTAGGCCCGGAACGCCGCCTCGGGGTCACCGATTCCGCGGTCCGGCAGCGCCTCCAGCTTGGCCCGCAGCCCGGCCCAGCGTTCGTGGGTGCGCAGCTCGTCGCCGACGGCGTTGTCCACCTCCGCGACGCCCTCGACGGCGGCGGCGAGCGAGGCCCGGGAGACGGCCCCCTCGGCGACGGCGATGGCCTGGGCCTCCACCACCGCGTCGGTGAGCGGCCCGAGGGCGCGCAGGTAGCGGACGCCGAGCCGTTCCCGGCTCACCAGGTCGTGGTCGTCGGCGAAGTCGCGTTCGGCCTGGACGAAGATCAGCCCGAGTGGGGCCAGCAGCGCCAGCGCCAGGACCAGGGCGAGCGTGCGGCCCGGTACGGCGGGCCGCCGACGGACCCGCGACGCGGGGACTGTCATGGTGTGTGTCTCCTCCGGCGACGGCGGGGCGATCGGTGCCCCGGGGGGTCGCCGTACGCAGTCCCGTGCACCGGACCGGAAAAGTAGCCGAACCGGACGCGGGTGGGACCTCGGCCAATGAGTCGGCTTCACGTCAGTCCACTCTGGGTGACTCTGCGTCAAGGGGAGTGGTACGTAGCGTGTGATCGTGTTGCCGAGACGTGGCATCGATGACGGTTTGCGCCCGTAGATGTGAATTCACATGATCCGAATACGTCCCGCTGGGACGCTCTGGACCTTTGGCGGATGACGGACGCTACTCGACGATCGGTGCAACCGGACAGACGTACGGCGGATCTCAGCGAACGCTCAGCTGTCGGCCCGTACCGTGTGGCGCATGAGATCAACCGCCGCGCGGCTCCGGCGCGCCCTGGCCGGCCGTCCGCGCCGCACCGTCGCCGCCGTGGTGGTGGTCGTCCTCGTCGCCGCCGCGCTGGTCTGGGTGGCCCGGCCGCAGGGCGCGGACTTCCGGACCGAACCGGCGCTGGTGACAGTGCGTTCCGGGCCCTCCGGCGACGAGCCGGTCGACCTGGACACCACGCTCTACCTGCCGGAGGGCGCCTCGTCGTCGAACCGGGTACCGGCGGTGCTGCTGGCGCACGGCTTCGGCGGGACCAAGGATTCGGTCCGCTCCGACGCCGAGGACCTGGTCGCCCGCGGGTACGCGGTGCTCACCTGGACCGCCCGCGGGTTCGGTCGCAGCGGCGGTCAGATTCACCTGGACGACCCCGACTACGAGGTGCGTGACGCGCAGCGGCTGCTCGACCGGCTGGCGCAGCGGCCGGACATCCGCCTCGACGCGGCCGGCGACCCCCGGGTCGGTGTGGTCGGCGGCTCGTACGGCGGCGGCCTGGCCCTGCTGCTGGCCGCGCAGGACCAGCGGGTCGACGCGATCGTCCCGATGATCACCTGGAACGACCTGTCCCGGGCGTTCCTGCCCGAGAGCAGCGGCCGGCAGCCCACCGACGGCGTGTTCAAGAAGGGCTGGGCGGGCATCTTCTTCGGCGGCGGCGGGAACGCCGGAAGCGGCCCGGCCGGGCTCTCCGGGGCCACCGCCGCCGCACCGGAGGGCGCGCCCGAGTCCGCCGGCCCGCCGAGCCCGCGGCCGGGCGCCGGGCCGGGCACCGGTTCCGGTCGCGCGCCGGCCGGTGCCGCCGACCCGTCCTGCGGTCGCTTCGCGGCCGACGTCTGCGCCGCGTACCTGCGCATCGCCACCACGGGCCGGGCCGACGCGGCGGCGGTCGAGCTGCTGCGCCGGTCGTCGCCGGCCGGCGTGCTCGACCGGATCAAGTCGCCGACGCTGCTGGTGCAGGGCGAGGCGGACACGCTGTTCCCGCTGGCCGAGGCCGACGCCAACGCCCGCGGCATCGCCGCCGCCGGCACGCCGGTCCGGGTCGCCTGGTTCACCGGCGGCCACGACGGCGGCTCCGGACCCACCTCCGACTCCGACCGGGTGAAGTTCCTGACCGCGCAGTGGCTCGACCACTACGTCAAGGGGGACGGCGCGGCACCCGGCGACACGTTCACGTTCTCCCGGATCGCCGGGTTCGACGCGCTCGACCGGGGTCTGGTGGCGACCGGGTTCCGGACCGCCGACTACCCGGGGCTGGCGGGGCAGGACCGGCGCGAGGTGACGCTCGCCGGTCCGCCCCAGCCGGTCGCCGTACCGCCGAACGGCAACCCGGCGGCGATCTCCTCGGTGCCGTTCGCGGGCGCGCTCGGCTCACTGCTGGACGGCGTCGCCGGTGACATCCCGGGCCAGCACGCGCGCTTCGAGTCGGCACCGCTGGACGAGCCGGTCGACGTGGTGGGCGCCCCCACGGTGCGGATCCGGGCCGCCTCCCCGACCGGCGAGGCGGTGCTGTTCGTGAAGCTCTACGACGTCGACCCGCGGGGCGCGGCCACGCTGCCGTCCGGCCTGGTCGCACCGGTGCGCCTCACCGGCCTGCCGGCCACCGTCGACGCGGCCACCCCGGTCACCGTGACGCTGCCGGGGATCGTCCGGCGGGTCGAGGCCGGACACCGGCTGCGGCTCGTGGTGGCGACGTCGGACCAGGCGTACGCCTCGCCGGCCGAACCGGCCGTGCACACAGTGGCGCTCGCGGACGGGCCGCTGACGCTGCCCACCGTCGACGCCACGCCGATTCCCACCACCGCCACGATCTGGCGCTGGGCGCTGGCCGGGCTGGTCGCCGCGATCGTGCTCGGGCTCGTCGTGGTCGTGCTGCTCACCCGCCGCCGGCACCGCCGCCAGGACGACTCCGTGCACCCGGAGTACGCGGGTGTCCCGCTGGCGGTGCGCAACCTGCGCAAGGAGTACGCGGACGGCTTCGTCGCGGTCTCCGACGTGGACTTCGAGGTGCACCCCGGTCAGGTGGTCGGCCTGCTCGGGCCCAACGGCGCGGGCAAGACCACCACGCTGCGGGTGCTGATGGGACTGACCCAGCCCACCGCCGGTGAGATCTACGTCTTCGGTCACCGGCTGGTGCCGGGCTCGCCGGTGCTGTCCCGGATCGGCGCACTGGTCGAGGGGCCGGGCTTCCTGCCGCACCTGTCCGGTCTGGACAACCTCAAGGCGTACTGGCGGGCCACCGGCCGGCCGTGGGAGGACGCGCACTTCGACGAGGCGCTGGAGATCGCCGGGCTGGGCGACTCGGTGCACCGGCGGACGAGGAAGTACAGCCACGGCATGCGGCAGCGGCTGGCCATCGCCCAGGCCATGCTCGGCCTGCCCGAGCTGCTGGTGCTGGACGAGCCGACGGACGGGCTGGACCCGCCGCAGATCGCCGAGATGCGCCGGGTGCTCCAGCGCTACGCCACCGACGGCCGTGCGGTGCTGGTCTCCAGCCACCTGCTCGCCGAGGTGGAGCAGACCTGCACGCACGCGGTGGTGGTGAACAAGGGGCGGATCGTGGCGTCCGGCCCGGTGGAGGAGATCGTCGGCGAGTCGCCGAGCGTGCTGTTCGAGGTGAGTGACCCGGACGCGGCGCGTACGGTGCTCGACCGGCTCGGCGGCGTACGGGTGCTGCCCGACGTGGACGGCGGGCTGGTGGTCGACACCAACGGCACCGCCCGCAGCGAGGTGGTGGCCGAACTGGTCCGCGCCGGCATCGGGGTGGACCGGGTGGTGCCCCGGCGCCGCCTGGAGGACGCGTTCCTCGCCCTGGTGGGCGAGAACTCTCGGGGAAGCGGGGACCGGTGATGGCGGGTTCGTCTGTGGCATCGTCGCCTGGTGGCGGCACGTCCGGTACGGCGGCGCCGGGCGCGGGCGGCGCGGCGGCCGGTTACCGGCCCCCGGCCACGCTCCCGTTCGGCGCGGAGTTCCGGCGGCAGGCGTCGCGCCGGCGTACCCAGCTCGCACTGGGGTTCATGGTGCTGCTGCCGCTGATCATCCTGGTGGCGTTCCAGTTCGACGCCGGGGACGACGACGGCGGCGGGCGGGGCGAGTTCTCCAGCCTGGCCGACCTGGCCACGTCGGGCGGGCTCAACTTCACCCTGTTCTCGATCCTGGTGTCGGCGTCGTTCCTACTGGTCGTGGTGGTGGCGCTGTTCTGCGGCGACACGGTGGCGAGCGAGGCGAGCTGGGGCAGCCTGCGTTACCTGCTGGCCGTGCCGGTGCCCCGGGCCCGGCTGCTCGCGGTGAAGCTGGTCGTCGCGCTCGCGTACTCCGGGCTGGCCCTGTTGTTGCTGGCCGGCACCGCGCTGCTCGCCGGCACGCTCCGGTACGGCTGGAAGCCGCTGAGCAGCCAGGTCTCGGCCGAGCTGGCCCCGGCCGACGGGTTGCTGCGGCTGCTCGGCGTGCTCGGCTACCTGGCGGTCGTGCTGCTGGTGGTGGCCGGACTGGCGTTCCTGCTGTCGGTGACCACCGATGCCGCGCTCGGTGCGGTCGGCGGTGCGGTGCTGCTGTGGATCCTGTCCAGCATCCTGGACCAGATCACCGCGCTGGGCGGGCTGCGGAACCTGCTGCCGACCCACTACAGCAGCGCCTGGCTGGGGTTGCTGTCCACGCCGATGCAGACCGACGACGTGGTCAAGGGCGCGTTCTCGGCGGTCGTCTACGCCACGTTGTTCTGGGGCCTTGCCTTTTGGCGCTTCACCCGCAAGGACGTCACGAGCTGAGCTGACCGGACGGGGGCGCCCGGGACGATCCGCGCCTCGCTCCGGGTCGCCGTCGGCGTCCCGGAGCGTGACCGCCGGACAACCGTGCAGCTCGTGCGGCCGGTCGCCGCAGTTGAGCAGGTCCAGGCCCATCGCCCGCAGCCCCATCGCGGCGCTCACCCCCAGCTCGGTGATCGCGATGCCCTCCGGGGAGCAGGCGGCCATCAGCGTCACGCTGGTGAGGGCACCGACCAGGCGCGCCGTGCTCCGCATCCGGCGATCATCCCACCTCGTCGCGCCGGCCGGCGGCCCACAGCGTGGGATCCCCGGGTGGCGCGGCCGTGCGCAGCGCCTAGACTCGGCGGCACAACTGAATACCTCATCCAGAGGGGCTGAGGGATACGGCCCGACGACGCCCCGGCAACCACCCGCACGCTCGACGACGAGCGACGGCGGGCAGGTGCCAATTCCGTCCCCGCCGCACCCGGCGATGCGGGGAAAGATGAGAGGAAACTCCTCGACATGACGTCGACGCTTCCCGTCGCCACCGGTATCGACACCACCCTCAGCCCGGCCCGCGCCCTGGTCTGCCGTGCCTGTTCGGCGCGGTACCCGCTCGCCGCGCAGCACGCCTGTCACGAGTGTTTCGGGCCGCTGGAGGTCGACTACGACACCGCCGCCCTGGCCACCGTCACCCGCGAGCAGATCGAGGCCGGCCCGGGCAACATCTGGCGGTACGCGGCGCTGCTGCCGGCCGGTCAGGACCCGGCCGCCCGGGTCACGCTCGACCCGGGGCTGACGCCGCTGGTCGCCGCCCCGCACCTCGCGGCCGAGCTGGGGCTCACCGCGCCGCTCTGGGTCAAGGACGACAGCGCGAACCCCACCCACTCGTTCAAGGACCGGGTCGTGTCGGTGGCACTCACCGCGGCCCGCGCGCTCGGCTTCACCCGCTACGCCTGCGCCTCCACCGGCAACCTCGCCAACTCGGTCGCGGCGCACGCGGCCCGGGCGGGCGTGCCGTCGGTCGTCTTCATCCCCGGCGACCTGGAGCAGGGCAAGGTCGTCACCACCGCGGTCTACGGCGGCGACCTGGTCGCCATCGACGGCTCGTACGACGACGTGAACCGGCTCTGCGGCGAACTGGTGGAGACCGACGAGTTCGAGGACACCGCGTTCGTCAACGTGAACGTGCGGCCCTACTACGCGGAGGGCTCCAAGACGCTCGGCTACGAGGTGGCCGAGCAACTGGGCTGGCGGATCCCGGCCCAGGTGGTCATCCCGATGGCCAGCGGCGAGCTGCTCACCAAGATCGACAAGGCGTTCGCCGAGCTGGTCGAGATCGGGCTGGTCGAGGCGCCGGCCGGCGGCTGGAAGGTATTCGGCGCGCAGTCGGCCGGCTGCAACCCGATCGCCACCGCGCTGCACGGCGACACCGACACGATCGTGCCGGTCAAGCCGGGCGGCATCGCCAAGTCGCTGAACATCGGCGACCCGGCGGCCGGGCTGTACGCGCTGGAGGCCGTGCGGCGTACCGGCGGCTGGATGGACTACGCCGACGACGACGAGATCCGCGCGGGCATCCGGCTGCTCGCCCGTACCACAGGGGTGTTCGCCGAGACGGCGGGCGGCGTGACGGTCGCGGTGCTGCGCAAGCTGATCGAGTCGGGTCGGCTCGACCCGGCCGCCGAGACGGTGGTGTTCAACACCGGCGAGGGTCTGAAGACGCTCGACGCGGTGGCCGCCCAGGTCGGTCCCACGCACCGCATCAAGCCCAGCCTCCGCGCCGCCCGCGACGCCGGCCTCCTGGCCTGACCGCCGCGGGGGGCCGGCCGGGCGGGGGAGGTGGGCTCGCCCGGGTGGGGGATCGGGTGAGACCGGTGGGTAACCGGTGATGTGCGGTGAGTGCCAGAAAACCGCCCTCAAGGACTTGACGGCAGGAACCGGACGGCGCAAGATGCTTCGTGCGGGAGGGCATCCGCCGGAGACTTTTCAAGTTCTTGCGACCCAACGCCGGAGGCGTTGTGCGGACGTCCCTCCCGACCAACGTCCAAAGAGGCCAGCGGAAATCCGCTGGCCTCTTTGCTGTGTCCGGCGCACCCTCGGTGACATGACGCTCACCGTGACGCCGCTGGATCCCGCCGACCGGCAGACGCTCGACGCGGTGTACCGGATCGCCTGTGCGGCACGAGCCGTCGACGAGCCGGACCTGCCCGACCCCTGCCGGCGGCGGTTCGAGGCGCCGCTGTGGCACCCGATGCCCGGCATCGACACGCGCTGGCTGGTGGCCCGCCTCGCCGGGACGCCCGCCGGGTGGCTCCGGCTCTACCTGCACACGATCGACAACACCGAGAACGCCAGCGTCGAACTCACTGTCGACCCGGCGTACCGGCGGCAGGGCATCGGGCGCACGCTGCACGAACACGGCGTCCGGCTGCTGCGGGAGCACGGCGGCGAACGCCTCGTCGGCTCCACCGTCGCCGCGCTGCCCGGCGAGGAGGGGCGGATCTTCCCCGGTGCCGCGTTCGCCGCCGCCATGGGCGCCAGGCCGGCGCTTGCCGACGTCCGCCGCCGCCTCGACGTGGCCGGGCTCGACCGCGACCGGCTCGCCGCGTTACTCGCCGGGGCCCGTGCCGCGGCGACCGGCTACCGGCCGGTGCGGTGGCGCGACCACACGCCCGAGGAGTACGTCGCGGACGTCGCCTACCTGGAGGGCCGGCTGCTGCTCGACGCGCCGATGGGCGAGCTGGGCTGGGAGCCGGAGCAGATGGACGCGGCGCGGGTGCGGGACGCGGAGCGGGCGCTCGATGCCCGGGGCGTACGCCGCTACAACACCGGGGTGGTGCACGAGGCGACCGGCCGGCTGGTCGGATGGACCCAGCTCGGCCTGGACGCGAGCAGCACCGACCATGCCTGGCAGGAGATCACCCTCGCCGACCCCGCCCACCGCGGCCACCGGCTCGGCCTGCTCTGCAAGGCCGGGAACCTGGCGTACGCGTTGGCGCACGAACCGGCGTTGCGGGCCGTCGACACCTGGAACGCAGCCGTGAACCGGCACATGATCGCGATCAACGAACGGCTCGGCTTCCGCCCGGCCGCCGGCTCGATCGACTGGCAGTCGACCATCTGAGTTGTGACACGCCCCTACTGATCTGGTGCCTTTCTGTTGCATGATGGCGGGCATGACGGAGACCCCGCACCCCCTGTACGACAGGCACCGCGAGACCCTCGACCGGGCGCTGACCGCCATCGCGGAGCGCGGGTACTGGTCGGCCTACCCCGAGTCGCCCAGCCCCCGGGTGTACGGCGAGACCGCCGCCGCCGACGGCAAGGCCGCCTTCGAGGCGTACCTGGGCGGGGACTTCCCGCTCGACCAGGCCGGTGACGGCACCGGCGTGGCCACCGAGGTCAGCCCGTTCGGGGTGGCGCTGGACGTGCGCTACCCGCACGCCGGCGCCGACCAGCTGGTGTCCGCCGCGAGCGCCGCGCTGCCCGCCTGGCGCGACGCGGGCCCACCGGCCCGGGCCGGTGTCTGCCTGGAGATCCTGGACCGGCTGCACAAGAACATCTTCGAGCTGGCGAACGCGGTGCAGTTCACCAGCGGCCAGGCGTTCGTGATGGCGTTCCAGGCCGGTGGCGCGCACGCGCTGGACCGGGCGCTGGAGGCGGTCGCCTACGCGTACGCCGAGATGACCCGCCACCCGGGGACCGCCGGCTGGGAGAAGGCCGCCGGCAAGGGCGACCCGCTGCGGATGGCCAAGACGTTCCACGTGGTGCCGCGCGGGGTCGCGCTTGTCATCGGCTGCAACACGTTCCCGACCTGGAACTCGTACCCCGGTCTGTTCGCCTCGCTGGCCACCGGCAACCCGGTGGTCGTGAAGCCGCACCCGCGCGCCGTGCTGCCGCTGGCGATCACCGTCAGGTACGCCCGCCAGGTGCTCGCCGAGGCCGGCTTCGACCCGAACCTGGTGCAGCTCGCCCCCGAGACGGACGGCGAGAAGCTCGCCACCACGCTGGCCCTGCACCCGGCCGTGAAGATCGTCGACTTCACCGGTTCCACCGAGTACGGCGACTGGCTGGAGGCGAACGCCCGGCAGGCCGCCGTCTACACCGAGAAGGCCGGCCTGAACACGGTGGTGATCGACT
This sequence comes from Micromonospora sp. CNB394, assembly GCF_000374985.1. Classification (NCBI taxonomy): domain Bacteria; kingdom Bacillati; phylum Actinomycetota; class Actinomycetes; order Micromonosporales; family Micromonosporaceae; genus Micromonospora; species Micromonospora sp. CNB394. The sequence continues at coordinate 34,416 of NZ_KB895848.1, forward strand.
CCACCGACGACTTCGCCGGGCTCTGCCGCAACCTCGGCTTCACGCTGACGCTGTACAGCGGCCAGATGTGCACCACCTCGCAGAACCTGCTGATCCCGCGCGACGGGATCGATACCGACCAGGGTCACAAGAGCTTCGACGAGGTCGCGGCCGGGATCGCCGCCGCGGTCGCCAAGCTGACCGCCGACCCGGCCCGGGGGGTCGAGCTGACCGGCGCGATCGTCAACGACGGCGTGCTGGAGCGGCTGGCGGAGGTCACCAAGGTCGGCGAGCCGGTGCTGGAGTCGCGCACCGTCGAGCACCCGTCCTTCCCCGGCGCGGTGGTGCGAACGCCGACCGTGGTGAAGCTGGACGCCTCCGACACCGCCACCTACTCGCGGGAGTGGTTCGGGCCGATCTCGTTCGCCATCGCCACCGACTCCACCGAGCACAGCCTGCGCATCCTGCGCGAGACGGTGGGGGAGAAGGGCGCGCTGACCGCGGGCGTCTACTCCACCGACGAGGCGGTGCTGGACGCGGCCGAGGCGGCGGCGATCGATGCCGGGGTGCACCTGTCCTGCAACCTGACCGGCGGGGTGTTCGTCAACCAATCGGCGGCGTTCTCCGACTTCCACGGCTCGGGCGCGAACGCGGCGGCCAACTCGGCGTTGACCGACGGCGCGTACGTGGCCAACCGGTTCCGCATCGTGCAGAGCCGCCGGCACGTCTGAGAAGGAGGGGCCCCTTCTTAACGCCTCCGGTAGAGGAGGGGCCCCTTGTTAACGCGCGCGCTCAGGCCGGCCGGCGCATCTGGAGTTCGTGCAGGCCGGTGATCCGGGGGTGCGGCACCCGTACCCCGGTGTCCACGAAGCCCAACTTCTGATAGGCCCGGTAGGCGCGGTCGTTGCCGACCACCACCTCCATCATCAGCTCGGGCCGTCCACAGGCGCGCGACCAGGCCGCCACCTCGTCGACGAGCGCCGCCAGCAGGCCGCTGCCCCGCCGGGCCGGCGTCACGTAGACCGCGTAGACGAGCGTCAGGCCCGGCTCGTCCGGCGCGGCGACGCCGCCGGCGTGGCCGACCAGGCGCCCGCCCGGATCGGCCACGAACTGCGCGGTGTGGTCGCCCCGGGAGACGGCCGCGACCCGGGCCGCGACCTCCGTGTGGGGCCGGGCGGCGGCCTCGGCCACTGTCTCCAGGAACGCCAGCGGGGAGTCGGCCAGCATCTCCAGCCGGAGCGCCCGCATCCGGGCGGCGTCCTCGGGCCGGACCCGGCGGACGGTGGTCGTGGTGCTCACGCTGGTCATGCCGCATGCATACCGGACGGCCCGGCGCGGGTGTGCGACAGGCCCGGCCACGGCCCGAAATATGCCCGATTTGCGGTCGTGCGCCGTCGTCACGCCTCGTGTAGCGTGCGATTTCGGTCACCGAATTCAGCATCACCGATCGCTGGACCGGTGCGCCGCCGGTGCCGGTCCGCCGGTTCCCGGGTGTTGGAACGCCGCGCAGAGTGAGGAAGTGCACCGTGGCACAGGGCACCGTGAAGTGGTTCAACGCCGAAAAGGGCTACGGCTTCATCGCCGTCGACGGCGGGCAGGACGTCTTCGTCCACTTCTCCGCGATCGAGATGGACGGCTACAAGGCGCTCGACGACGGCCAGCGCGTCGAGTTCGAGATCGCGCAGGGGCAGAAGGGCCCGCAGGCCGAGCGGGTCCGCCTCATCGCCTGATCCGCGGCGGGCGGCGCTCCCGTGACCGGACCCCGGACCGGGGCTGCGTCGCGGTCGACCACCATGGAAGATCATGAGCCGTTCCAGCCGTCGTCGCTGAGGAGGGCCCATGTCCGATCTGCCCCCGTCGGGTTCCACCGAGCCGGCGGCGTCCGGCCCTCCGGCCGACCCGACCGCACCCCCGCCGCCCGCCGCCGGGCCGGCACCGGGACAGTCGGGGACCACCGGAGGAGTCACGCCCGCCGCCGGCGCGTCCGGCGCCGACCCGTGGGCCGGTCATACCGGCCCCGTGCCGATCGTTCCGGAGTACGACAACCCGCAGCCCGGCGCCCCGAACCCGGCCACCCCGCCCGGATGGACCGCTCCGGGTGACGCGCCACCCGGACCCACCTCACAGGGTTGGAGCGCGCCGGGCACTCCGCCGCAGGGTTGGGACGCGCCCGGCACTCCGCCGCAGGGCTGGAACGGTCCCGCGTACCCGGGCCATCCGATGCCCGGCGCGGCCTACCCGATGCCCGGCGCGGGCTACCCGGTGCCGGCCGGGCCCGGGGCGTACGCGGGCTGGTTCCCCGGCATCGACCCGCAGGATCCGCTCGTCAACCCGCCGCACGCGGGCATCGGTCCCTGGTTCGCCCGCTGCGCCGCCGCGCTGCGGCGCGGCTGGCGGCAACTGCTGCCGATCGTGCTGCTCACGCAGGTCGTCCCGGGGGTGGTGATCGGCGTCCTCACGCTCGTCTTCAGCCCCGAGGGCGAGCTGGCGACCGCCCCGGACGGCGCGCCGGTGCTGCCGGACGGCTTCTGGGGGCAGATGTTCGCCTTCTACGGCGTGCTGCTGTCCGCCGGGCTGATCTTCGGCCTGCTCCAGGCGGTGGGCTGGGCCGCCGGCACCTGGGTGGTCACCCGCCAGGCGGCCGGCGAGCCGACCGGGCTCGGCACCGCCTTCCGGTACGGGCTGCGCCGTGCCCTCGGCCTGTGGGGTTGGACGCTGCTGGTCTCGCTGCTGGTCATGCTCGGCGCCTGTTTCTGCCTGCTGCCCGGCCTCTACGCCGCGTTCGCGCTGGCCCTGTTCGGTCCGGTCTACCTGTTCGAGCGGCGGGAGCCGGTCGGGCGGGCGTGGCGGATGTTCCACAGCCGGTTCGGCATGGTGCTGGGCCGGGTCGCGCTGGTGATGGCGGTCCTGTTCGCGGCGACGGTGCTGGACGCGGTAGTGGGCGGCATCAGCGGGGCGGTGTTCGGCGTCGAGCCGATGAAGGCCGTCGGTACCGCGATCGGCGCCGTGGCGTTCGCCGTTTTCGGCGCCCTGCTGGCCGCCCCGGCCTACCTGGCGCAGCAGGTCGGGCTGGTCGTCACGTACGCCGAGCAGCGGGCTCAGGAAGGCCCGGTGAACGCGGCCCGGCTGGCGGCGGAACTCGGCTGAGCGGGGCTGTCGTGCTTGCACTCGGCTAGGGAGAGTGCTAAACAAGTCATTGGCACTCGCGTACGGTGAGTGCCAGAAGGTCGGGGCGGTAGGGCCACGGTCGCGCCGGTGTCCGAAGGGACGTCGGGGCGGTACGAGGCCGGTCGTCGCGGGCTGTCCGGCCCGACCGAGGAGACGTCGTCGTCGCCAGGTGGCGACGTCCCCAAGGTGCGTACACCAGACGGCCCATCCGGGCATCCGGGTGGCCCGTGAGTGTCCAGGAGGACAACGCCGTATGGCCAAGATGATCGCGTTCGACGAAGAGGCGCGCCGCGGCCTCGAGCGGGGCATGAACCAGCTCGCCGACGCCGTGAAGGTGACCCTCGGCCCCAAGGGCCGCAACGTCGTGCTCGAGAAGAAGTGGGGTGCCCCCACCATCACCAACGATGGTGTGAGCATCGCCAAGGAGATCGAGCTCGAGGACCCGTACGAGAAGATCGGCGCCGAGCTGGTCAAGGAGGTCGCGAAGAAGACCGACGACGTCGCCGGTGACGGCACGACGACGGCGACCGTCCTGGCCCAGGCCCTGGTTCGTGAGGGTCTGCGCAACGTGGCCGCCGGCGCCAACCCGATGGCCCTGAAGCGGGGCATCGAGGCCGCCGTCGCCAACGTCTCGGAGGAGCTGCTCAAGCTCGCCAAGGACGTGGAGACCAAGGAGCAGATCGCCTCCACCGCCTCCATCTCCGCCGCCGACCCCAGCGTCGGCGAGATCATCGCCGAGGCGATGGACAAGGTGGGCAAGGAAGGTGTCATCACCGTCGAGGAGAGCAACACCTTCGGTCTGGAGCTCGAGCTCACCGAGGGCATGCGCTTCGACAAGGGCTACATCTCCGCCTACTTCATGACCGACCCGGAGCGTATGGAGGCCGTCTTCGACGACCCGTACATCCTGATCGTCAACAGCAAGATCTCGTCGGTGAAGGACCTGCTCCCGATCCTGGAGAAGGTCATGCAGTCGGGCAAGCCGCTGCTGATCATCGCCGAGGACCTGGAGGGCGAGGCCCTGGCCACCCTGGTGGTCAACAAGGTCCGTGGCACCTTCAAGTCGGTCGCCGTCAAGGCTCCGGGCTTCGGTGACCGCCGCAAGGCCATGCTGACCGACATCGCCATCCTCACCGGTGGTCAGGTCATCAGCGAGGAGGTCGGTCTCAAGCTGGACGCGACCGGCCTCGAGATGCTGGGCCGCGCCCGCAAGGTCGTGGTGACCAAGGACGAGACCACCATCGTCGACGGTGCCGGCGACGCCGAGCAGATCCAGGGCCGGGTGAACCAGATCCGGGCCGAGATCGACAAGAGCGACTCCGACTACGACCGGGAGAAGCTGCAGGAGCGTCTGGCCAAGCTGGCCGGCGGTGTTGCGGTGATCAAGGTCGGCGCGGCCACCGAGGTCGAGCTGAAGGAGCGCAAGCACCGCATCGAGGACGCCGTCCGCAACGCGAAGGCCGCCGTCGAGGAGGGCATCGTCCCGGGTGGTGGCGTCGCGCTGGTGCAGGCCGGCAAGACCGCCTTCGACAAGCTGGACCTGGCCGGCGACGAGGCGACCGGCGCGCAGATCGTCAAGATCGCGCTGGACGCCCCGCTGCGGCAGATCGCCGTCAACGCCGGCATGGAGGGTGGCGTCGTCGTCGAGCGGGTCCGCAACCTCGACCCGGGTCACGGCCTCAACGCCGCGACCGGCGAGTACGTGGACCTGCTGGCCGCGGGCATCATCGACCCGGCCAAGGTGACCCGTTCCGCGCTGCAGAACGCCGCCTCGATCGCCGCGCTGTTCCTCACCACCGAGGCCGTCGTGGCGGACAAGCCGGAGAAGACCCCGGCCGCCCCGGCCGGTCCGGGTGGCGGGGAGATGGACTTCTGAGTCCAGCTCCACCCAGTACGCCGAAGGGGGCGGGCCGCGTCAGCGGTCCGCCCCCTTTCCGTGTGTCCGGCTCAGGTGGGCAGCGGGCGCTGGTTGCGCCGCTTGTGTGCCCGGTCGTACGGCGGTGGCAGCCGCCTCGGCTCGTCCACGGGCTGCCGTGGCTCCTCGACCGGTGGCCCGTCGCCATCGGCCAGCTCGGCGAGCTGCTCGGCGTCGCCGACGTCGAGCCGGTCGAACGGGAGCTGGCCGGGAAGCTCGTCGGCCGGGCGCCGGGCTGCCGCCGGATCCTCGGCCCGTTCGTCATTCGTGGTCATGCACCGCCTCCTTCGCCATCGACCGTAGAGCCCGGTCGATGGCGAAGGAGGTCGAATGGCGCTATTGACGCCTATGACCCTTTGATGGCTTTCCGGTAGAGGAAGAACACCCGTTCGATCCGGGCGCCGGCCGCGTTCGAGTAGAACGGCACCGGCCCCACCCAGCCGATCTGCGCCGCGGCGATCCCGGCGGCCGCCTGGTCGCGCAGGCAGCGGCGCAGCAGCACGCCACCGATCCCGGAGCCCTCCGCCGCCGGAGCGGTGCCCATCGGCCCGAACCAGCTCGGCCGCGCCGACCCGTACGCGGCGAACCCGAGGATCTCGCCGTCCCGCTCGGCGAGGTGCACACCCGCGTCCGGCCGCCCCACCGAACCGGCCAGCTCACCGTCCCAGGTGCCGCCGAACGTGGACCGGGCGAACGCGGCGAGCGCCGGCAGGTCGTCGGAGCCGGCCCGGCGTACCGTCACGCCCCGCCCGGCCAGCCGCTGCTCGGCCGACCCGGTGGAGCGCAGCGCCGACGACCCCTCGGTCAGCTCGGCGGTCATGTTCCAGGCGGTACGGTCCTGCCGGTAGCCGAGCCGCTGCGCGGCGCAGACCGCCGGGGTGTAGCGCACGTCGATACCCGGCCAGGCGTAGTGCGGCGGGTTGCCGGCGAGCAGCACCTCGGCCGCGCCGAGCGCGCCGAGCCGGCTCTCCGCCTCGGTCAGCAGCGCCCCGCCAACGCCCTGGCGGCGTTCCGTCGGCCCCACCGCGACCAGGTCGACGTGGCCGAGCCGCGGATCGGCCGCCGACAGCGACCCGACGAGTACGCCCACCAGCGCGCCGTCGCGTACCGCGCCGAGGCGCAGCACCGGACGGTCCGCTGCGGCCCGCTCCGACACGGTGACCACCACATCCGACGCCTCGGCCGCGTCCTCCGGCAGGTCGAACGACAGCCGGCACAGCTCGACCACCTCGGGCAGCCGGTCCCGGCCCAGCTCGATGATCTCCACGTCCATGGACGCCGACCCTAGGGCATCGGTGGACCAATGGACAGGGTTGTTAACCGGTCGCCGCCGCCCGGGCCGCGCGCACCGCCGCGTACGCGTCCACCAGCCCGGCGCCGGAGACGTCCTGCGGTCCGCCGCAGGCGTCCGCCCCGCCGGGTGGCGTGACCGGCTGCGCCGTCTCACGCAGGATCGACCGGGTCCGCTCCAGATCCCCGACCAGCGCCGGATTCGCCGACCACATCAGCGCCACCACGCCCGCGACCTGCGGTGTCGCCATCGAGGTGCCGTCCAGGGTGGCGTACCCGCCGCCCGGCATCGCGGACCGCACCGCGGCGCCCGGGGCGACCAGGTCCGGCTTGGCCCGGCCGTCCGGCGCCGGGCCGCGGCTGGAGAACCGGGTGACCCGCCGCTGCCGGTCCACCGCCCCGACGGTAAGCACGTCCGGGTACGGCGCGGGCGGGTCCGCGATCGAGCCGCACGACGGGCCGGTGTTCCCGGCCGCGGCCACCACCAGGATGCCGGCCGCGGTCAGCGCGGCGGTCGCCGGCCGCAGCGCCCCCGGGTCGCATCCCTCCACCGGCGGGCAGCCCCACGAGTTGGTGAGCACGTCCGGGGCGCGCGAGGGACGGCCGTCGGTGAGCGGGTTCCCGCCCTCGGGGAACGGGGCCAGCATGAACTGGAGGCAGTCGAGGTAGCGGGCCGGGTTGCCCATGTTGCGGTCCAGGTTGACGCAGCCGACCCAGCTCGCACCCGGCGCCACGCCGATCCCGTCCCGGCCCACCGCGCTGCCCAGCGTGTGCGTGCCGTGTCCACCCCGGTCGGCCGGGGCGCGGCGGCCCTCCCACGGGTCGTACCAGGAGTCCTCGCCGCCCCGGAAGCCGCCCGCGAGCGCCGGGTGCCGGCCGTCCACCCCGGAGTCGGAGCTGCCCACCACCACGCCGGACCCGGTGACGCCCAGCTCGGACCAGACCCGGTCCGCGCCGATCAGCGAGACGTTCCAGGCCGGCCCGGCCGGCGCCGGCGCGTCGCCGCGCGCCTGCGGGGCGGGCGCGGGCAGCGGGCGCACCCGCTGGCTGACCAGCACCCGGGCCACCTCGGGACGACGGGACAGCCAGGCCCGCACCGCCGGCCCGCCGTCCGTCTCGATGGCGTTCACCAGGTAGTACGGCGTCGGATTCAGCCGCATCCCGGTCAGCGTGCGGCGCAGGTCGCCCTGCGTGCGGCCGGCGGTCGCCACCAGCCGCCGGTAGACCTCCGTCGCCCGGGCGTCCCGCCCGGCCCGGCCCGGCGTCCCGGCCGGCAGGCCGGTCAGGTCGGCCTGCTCGCGCAGCACCACGAGTAGCCGCTCGCCGTGCAGTCCCGGTCGGCCGGGTACGACGTACACCACGGCGACGGCGGCGAGCAGCGCGACGGCGAACAGCGCGGCCGGACCGCGCCGGGGCGCGCGGGCGCGGGACCGGGCGAGCAGTACGCCGTACCCGACAGCCAGCAGGACCGCGACGGCGAACGCCACGCCGGTGCCCACCGCGACCCAGAACGGCACGTCGCGGGTGGCGGACAGCAGAAGGCTGATCTCCTCCGGGTCGGTGAAGGCGAGCGGCCCCAGCAGGGCGAGCCCGACCAGCAGGCGCGCCGACGCGGGCCCGGCCGGGCGGCCCGCGTGGCGGGCCGCCGCCTCCAGCGCGGCCAGCACGAAGCCGAGCGGCGGCAGCAGCAACAGCGCCGGCAACTGCACGCCCGACTGCCCGGCGCCGGCCGCGAGCGGCGTCAACGCCACCCCCGCGACCAGACCGCCGACGAGCACCAGCCGGGCCGGATCCGGCCCGAACGCGGCCCAGAAACCGGCGCCGAGCAGCGCCCCGGCGAGCGCGCCCAGCGCGGCGGCGGCCAGGCCGGCGAGCAGCGTCTCCAGCGCCCCGCCCAGCGCGCCCACCCAGACCCAGGGCAGCAGCACGGCCAGGCCGGCCGCGATCGCCAGCAGCGACACCGGCCCGAACCGGCCCGCTGCGACCGCGCCCGCCACGACCGGTGGCCGGACGCGGCCGAGACGGACGGCGACGAGCGCGAGCACCGCGGCGGTCACCGCGAGCGCGGCCAGGTACGCCTCGTGGTGCACCGGCGGCACCGTCCGTAGCAGCGTGATCACGCCGAGCGCGACCACGGCGGCGGTCCAGGCCCGGCCGCTCGCCCGCAACGCGGGGGAGCGGGGCGCGAGCGCCAACGCCAGCGCCGGAGCGCCGGCCAGCAGCACGGTGACCACCGCGACCACGGGCCAGCCCGCCACCGGCCGGTCCGCGCCGACGACCAGCGCCACCTGGTCGACCAGCCAGCCGGTGAGCTGGCCCGGCACGGTGACCTGCACGATCCACACCCCGGTCGCCACCGCCGCGACCACCGGCCACGGACCGGTCCCGCGTGGCGGCGGTACGGGGGCGGGCGGCGGACCGGTCGGCATGGTCATCACGGTACGGCCGGGCCGTGTCGCCGCGCGCCCGGGACGGTTACCGTGGACTGGTGCGTGACCCGAGTGTGTCCCGATCCACGGCCGGCCGGCTCTCCGCCGAGCGCCGCGCCGACGACCTGCGCCGGCTCCGGGCGGAGCGGTTCGACGTGCTGGTCATCGGCGGTGGCGTGACCGGAGCGGGCGCCGCGCTCGACGCCGCGTCCCGAGGGCTGAAGGTTGCCCTGGTGGAGGCGCGCGACTACGCCGCCGGCACCTCCAGCCGGTCCAGCAAGCTGATCCACGGCGGCCTGCGCTACCTGGAGCAGCTGGAGTTCCACCTGGTCCACGAGGCGCTGACCGAGCGCGGGCTGCTCGCCACCCGGCTCGCGCCGCACCTGGTCCGGCCGGTGCCGATCCTGGTGCCGCTGCCCGCCGAGGGCGGCGCGCGCGACCTGCCCCGGCGGTTCTTCCGCCGCTCCTACTACGGCCTCGGCGTGGCCGCGTACGACGCGTTCGCCGGGGTCTTCGGCGGCGGGCGCGGCATGCCGCTGCACCGGCATCTCACCCGCGAGGGCACCCGCCGGATCTTTCCCAGCCTCCGCCCGGACAAGCTGGCCGGCGCGATCCGCTACTACGACGGCCAGGTCGACGACGCCCGCCTGGTGGTGACGCTGGCCCGCACCGCGGCGAGCCTCGGCGCGACAGTGGTGACGAGCGCCCGCGCGGTCGGCCTGATCCGCCAGGCCCGGGAGGTCACCGGCGTGCGGGTCCGCGACCTGGAGGCGCCCGCCGGTTCGCCGGACGCCGAGTTCGAGGTGCGCGCCCGCACCGTGATCGCCGCCACCGGCGTGTGGAGCGACGACATGTCGCGGATGCTCAACGACGTCGGGCTGCGCCCGAAGCTGCGGGTCCGGGCCTCCAAGGGGGTGCACCTGGTGGTGCCCCGCTCGGCCATCGTCGGCGAGACCGGCCTGATCCTGCGTACCGCGACGAGCGTGCTGTTCGTGATCCCCTGGGGCGGGCACTGGATCATCGGCACCACCGACACGGACTGGCAACTCGACAGGTCCCACCCGGCCGCCACCGCGAGCGACATCGACTACCTGTTGTCGCAGGTGAACGCCGTGCTGGACCGGCCGCTGACCACCGCTGACATCGAGGGCGTCTACGCCGGGCTGCGCCCGCTGCTGGCCGGCGAGGCGGATTCCACCTCCAAGCTCTCCCGCGAGCACGCCGTGGTGGAGCCGATGCTCGGCCTGCTGCTGGTCGCGGGCGGGAAGTACACCACCTACCGGGTGATGGCCTCCGACGTGGTCGACCGCGCGATGCACCGGCTCGGCCGGGTCCGCTCCTCGCGTACCGCCGACCTGCCGCTGCTCGGCGCCGACGGCTACGCGGCCATGTGGCGGGACCGGGCCGACCTGGCCCGCCGGCACGGGGTGGCGGTCGGCGTGGTCGAGCACCTGCTGGAGCGCTACGGCACCCTCACGCTCGACCTGCTCGCCCTGGTCGACGCCGATCCGCTGCTCGGCTCGCCGCTGGCGGGCGCGCCGGAATACCTGGCCGCCGAGGTGACGTACGCCGCCCGCGCCGAGGGCGCGCTGCACCTGGAGGACGTGCTAACCCGGCGTACCCGGATCTCGATCGAGACCAGCCACCGCGGACTGGAGTCGGCGGAGCACGCCGCGGAGTTGATGGGCGCGGTGCTCGGCTGGGACGCGGCGACCCGGGGCCGGGAGGTCGCCCACTACCGGGCACGGGTGCTCGCCGAACGGGAGTCCCAGCTCATGCCGGACGACATCGCGGCCGACGCGGCCCGGCTCGGCGCGCCCGACGTGCGCGGATTCGCGGCCGACCGGGGCATCGACGGGCCGGGCGTCGAACTTCCGGCCTCCCCCAGGTAGTCGATCCCCGACCCGGGCCGCTCGGCCGCTGGTGCGCGCTACCTACGGAAGTGTAGGTTTCCGGGCGTGGTTCGCCCGTCCTGGTTGCGTGTCCCCGCCCTGTGCGTCGTCGGCCTGCTGGCGCTGACCGGCTGCTCCTTCGGCCCGGCCGAGGGCACCACCACACCCGAGGCGGCGGGCACGGCGAGCCCGGCACCGGACGGCAGGCGCGTCTCCCTGGTGCAGCGGCTCGGCGACGGCCCGGTCCGCAGCCTCGACGTGGACCCGTCCGGCCGCTGGCAGTGCCGCGACTGCGCCGGTGACGGCGTGGACGCCACCGGCACGCTCAGCCCGGAGCAGACCCAGCGGCTCCAACGGATGCTCGCCGACCCGGCGATGGCGAAGGAGACCGACGAGGCCCGCAGTTACAAGCAGGGCTGCATCGGCGTGCTGACGTCGACGCTGCTCGTGCCGCCGGACCTGACCGTCACCATCCAGGACTGCCCGGGCGAGCCGAAGCCGAAGGTGGCCTACGACGTGCTGCTGCTCGTCACCCAGGCCACGCCCGCGGAGGACAAGGGCTAGAACATCTTGCCGGGGTTGAGCAGCCCGGCCGGGTCCAGCGCCGCCTTGATCGCCTGGTGCACGCGTACGCCCACCGGGCCGATCTCGCGGGCCAGCCAGTCCCGCTTGAGCAGCCCGACGCCGTGCTCCCCGGTGCAGGTGCCGCCCAGGTCCAGCCCCAGCCGCATGATCTCGTCGAAGGCCCGCCGTCCCCGGGCCAGGCTCCCCGGGTCGGCCCGGTCGACCACGATGTTCGGGTGCATGTTGCCGTCGCCCGCGTGACCGACCACCCCGATCGGCACCTGGCACGCCTGCGCGATCCGGGCCACCCCGTCGAGCAGTTCCGCCAGCCGGCCGCGCGGCACCGCCACGTCGTCGATGACCAGGCCGCCGTTGCCGCCCGGGAACGTCTCCGCCGCGAACCGCTCCATCGCCGGATGGGCCAGCCGCCGCGCCTGGAGCAGCGCCGCTGCCTCGGTCGCGTCGGTGGCCGCGTAGACCTCGTCGGCGCCCGCCGCGATGCACACCTCGGACAGCCGGGCCAGGTCGTCGGCGGCCCGGGCGCCGGTGTCCACCGCCGCGAGCAGCAGCGCCTCGGCGTCGGTGCGCAGACCCATCGGCCGGTACGCCTCGATCGCCCGCAGGTGCGTCCGGTCGAGCAGCTCCAGCAGGCTCGGGGTGAGGCCGCGCTCGGCGATCCCGGCGACCGCGCCACCGGCCGCCGCCACCGTGGGGAAGACCGCGACCAGGGTCAGTGACTCCTCCGGGGCCGGGCGCAACGCCACGGTCACCTCGGTGATCACGCCGAGCGTGCCCTCCGAGCCCACGAAGAGGCGGGTCAGGTCGTACCCGGCGACCCCCTTGGCGGTACGCCGCCCGGTGCGCAGCACCTCGCCGGAGGCGAGCACCACCTCCAGGCCCAGCACGTATTCGCTTGTCACGCCGTACTTCACGCAGCACATGCCGCCGGCGTTGGTGGCCACGTTGCCGCCAATGGTGGAGGACTCCCAGGAGCCGGGATCCGGCGGATACCACAGGCCCCGCTCCCTCACCGCGCGGGCGAGCGCCGCGTTCACCACGCCCGGCTGCACCACGGCGATCCGGCCGACCGGGTCGATCTCCCGCACCGCGTCCATCGCCACCGTGCTCACCACCACGGCGCCGGTGACCGCGTTCGCCGCGCCGGCCAGCCCGGTCCGCGCGCCCTGCGGCACCACGGGTACGCCGTGCCGCCCGGCCGCCCGGACCACAGCCACCACCTCGTCGGTGTCGCGGGGGCGTACCACCGCCAGCGGGGTGCCCGAGTCGCACAGGTCGGCCTCGTCGCGCGCGTGCCCGGCCAGCAGGTCCGGGTCGGTCAGCACGGCGGCGTCGCCGAGCGCGGCCCGCAGGTCGTCGAGGAGGGGATGAGCGGCCATGCCGGGAAGGCTACCGGCGTACCGTCTGTTGCCGTGCAGCGCGCCGTCCGGGTCGTCCGGCGCGACCACGTGACCGGCGGTGAGCAGCACCAGACGGCGTACCCCGGTCACCGTCGCGGCCCGGAGCCCGGCGGCGGTCAGCAACTCGCCGGCCCGGTCGACGCCCGCCGGGTCGGTCGCGCCCGCCGCCCGTGCCCCGCCACCGTGCCGTCAGGTCGTCCCAGGGGTGCAGTCCGCCCCACTCCGGTTCGGGCGGAGGGATTCAGCCGGGGCGGTGCGGGTAGTACCGGCCATGGCCCGGGACGGACGACTGAAGTTCCTGCGTCGCGGCAAGCTGTCCGGCGGGCTGGCGGACCGCGACGGGCAGCGGATCGCCTCCGCGATGGAGGAACTGCGGCACCGGGGCAAGGCGACGCTGCACGACCGGCTGCACCGGGTCCGTACCGCGTTCGGCCTGGCGGTGCAGGCCGGGCTCGCCGCCGGCCTGGCGTACCTGGTCGCGCACCGGTTGCTGAAGAACCCGCAGCCGGTCTTCGCCCCGATCTCCGCTGTCGGCACGCTCGCCGTCTCGCTCGGGCAGCGGTTCCGGCGCACCGTCGAACTGATCGTCGGGGTGGCGGTCGGCGTGCTCGTCGGCGACGCGCTCATCTATTTCGTCGGCACCGGCGCGTGGCAGCTCGCGCTGGTGGTGACCTCGGCCATCCTGCTGAGCATCTTCGCCGGGGCGAGCGTCGCCATCGTCATCCAGGCCGCGGCCACCGGGGTGCTGATCGTGACGCTCAGCCCGTCCACGGAGAACCTGGAGTTCCCCCGCTTCATCGACGCGCTCCTCGGCGGCGGCATCGCGCTGCTGGTCACCGCCGTCCTGCTGCCGCTCAACCCGCTACGGGTGATCAACCGGGCCGCCCGGCCCGCGCTGGACCTGCTCGCCGGCCAGCTCGACGCCTGCGCCGACGCGGTGCGCAGCCGGGACCGGGACGCGGCCCAGCAGGCGCTGTTCCGCCTGCGGGAGAACAAGGAGGAGTTGGCGGCGCTCTCCGAGGCGATCGAGGGAGCCAAGGAGACGAGCACGCTCTCCCCGGCACGCTGGCACCGGCGCAGCGAGCTGACCCACTACGCCGAGGCGGCCGACCCGATCGACCGGGCCATGCGCAACAGCGGCACGCTGATCCGCCGTGCGGTCACCATGATCGAGGACTCCGAACCGGTCCCCGAGCCGATGCCGGACGCGATCGGTCACCTGGCCGAGTCGGTACGCCTGCTCCGGCAGGAGTTCGCCGCCGGGCAGGAGCCGCAGGAGGCCCGCGAACGGTCGCTGCGCGCGGTGAGCGAGGCCGGGCGGGCGTACGCCGAGGGGGTCGGCTTCTCCGGCAGCGTCGTGATCGCCCAGGTGCGTACCACGGCGAGTGACCTGCTGGTGGCCTCCGGGATCGAGCAGGAGGAGGCGAACCGGCTGGTACGGCAGGCGTTCGGTGATGACCGCCAGGGCGAACCCGCAGCCCGGAACCCCGCCGCCCACCCGCCCACGGCCCCACCCGTCGGCTGACCTCGCCCGCGCGCTTCTGTTCGCGTCGCTCGGGCTACGGGAGGTGGGTCAGGGCGGTCAGGCGACCGGCAGGCACTCGCCGCCGCCGCGAGGGACCGGACCGCTCCGGCCGGGCTGTCCGGCACCGGCAGCCGTACCGAGCCGCGCGGCCAGGGCAGCGGGTTGGCGTGGTGCTCGCCGCCGAACGTGATCACGGTGGTGCCGGCGGGTAGCGCCCGGGCCAGCAGGTTCAGCGCGTCGGTGGTGTTCCGCGTGAAGATCACGTGATCGCCGGGACGGGCGCCGATGACGCCGGGGCTTGACGCTGGCACTCGTGACCTGTTCGGGAGCACAGCCCGCACGATGCGACCGGACCAGTGGGTCGTGGGTGACTACGCTGACCGCATGGCCGACACCCCGCCCGGCGCAGCCCCGCCGCCACCGCACGCGCCCGCCGCCCCGCCGGGGGCGCCGACGCCCCGGATGCCGCTGCGCCGGCTCGGCTGGCGACGCTTCCTGGTGCTGGCCGGTGTGGTGCTGCTGATCGCGGCCGGTGCGCTGTTCATGGTGTTCACGCTCGGCGAGAGCCTGGGCGCCGAAGCGCTGCTGGTGGGTGTGATCGCGGCGATCCTGCCGGTGCCGGTGCTGGTCTTCTGCTTCCTCTGGCTCGACCGGTACGAGCCGGAGCCGCTGAAGTACCTGATCTTCTGTTTCGCCTGGGGCGCCTTCGTCTCCACCGCGATCTCGCTGCTGGTGAACACCGGGGCCGCCGGGCTGTTCGACGACTGGGGGCTGCCCGCCGCGCTGACCGCGGTGCTCGTCGCGCCGTTCATCGAGGAGCTGACCAAGGCGGCCGGCCCGCTCCTGGTGCTTGTCTTCCGGCGGCGGGAGTTCTCCGGCATCACCGACGGCCTGGTCTACTGCGGGCTCTCCGCGGTCGGCTTCGCCATGGTGGAGAACATCCTCTACCTGGGCGGCTACGGCTACCGCACCGGCGTCGAGCAGTACGGACCGGCCACCGGCGCGCAGCAGGTGATCGCGATCTTCATCGTCCGGATCCTGCTGTTCGGCTTCGCCCACCCGCTGTTCACCTCGATGACCGGCGTCGGGCTGGGCGTCGCCGCGCGTACCGCGGACCGGCGCGTACGGGTGCTCGCGCCGCTCGCCGGGCTGCTGCTGGCGATGATCCTGCACGGCACCTGGAACCTGCTGCCCTCGCTGGCCCAGGCCACCGGCGAGACCGTGATCGTGCTCTACGGCTACATCGGCGTGATGGTGCCGATCTTCTTCGCGATGGTCGGGCTGGCGGTGTGGCTGCGCGCCTGGGAGGGCCGGCTGACCGAGCGCACGCTGCCGGACTACGTCCGTGCGGGCTGGCTCACCCCGCCCGAGGTGGCGGCGCTGGGCAGCCTGGGCCGGCGGCACGCGGCGCGCACCTGGGCGCGGCGGGTCGCCGGTGACGGCGGGGTACGCGCGATGCGCGGCTACCAGTTCGCCGCGACCCGTCTGGCGCTGCTGCGGGACGGGATGCGCCGAGGGCTGGACCGTAAGCCGGAGGAGCGGGAGCGGACGGCACGGGAGGAACGGGAGCTGCTGGACGCGATCACCGCGTACCGGTCGTTCTTCGTCGGTCGTGACCCGCAGGCGCCGGTCGGGGTCTGGGACGGTCAGCGTTACCACCTGCGGTTCCCGGACGGTTCGCAGCGCCCGGTGGAGGCGCCGGACGACCCGGTGGTGCCGATCCCGGTGGTGCTGGCCCAGCCGCCCGCCTTCCCCCAGGGCGGCTACGGTCCGGGCGGACACGGTCCGGGCGGACACGGTCCGGGCGGACACGGTCCGGGCGCGCCCTGGCACCCCGGGCGCTGAGGCCGGCCGGCCCGCCGGTCAGCTCATCAGGCCGGTCAGGAAGTCGCCGAGCCCCTGGGCGATGGCCATCAGCGCGCCGCCGATGCCCTTGAACATCTGCGCCGCCCCGTCCGGCCGGAACGCCATGAAGTAGATCAGGAACGCGAGGAATCCCCAGGCGAGGATCTTCTTGATCACTACCGGCATGGTGTCCCTCCCCAGGGCGCGCTGAGGTGCCTGGGCTTCCCGCCGGGCAGCGCCGCAAACAGCGCCGCAGGTGAGGGCTAAAGGTAGAGACCGGTGGAGCCGGCCGCGGTGGTCTCCACCCGCTCGGCCGCCACGGCGTGCACGTCGCGCTCGCGCAGCAGCACGTACGCCCGTCCGTGCAACTCGACCTCGGAGCGGTCGTCCGGGTCGAACAGCACCCGGTCACCGGCCACGACCGCGCGGACGTTCGGCCCGACGCCGACCGCCGTGGCCCAGGCCAGCCGCTTGCCCACGGCGGCCGTCGCGGGTATCACGATGCCGGCGGTGGAGCGGCGTTCCCCCTCCGCACCCTCGGTACGCACCAGCACGCGGTCGTGCAGCAGGCGGATCGGCAGGCCGGCGTCGAGACTCTGGTCGGCGGTCACGCGAAGACGCTACCGCGTGGTCGCGGATCGATCCCGGTGTGGTTGGTGAGAGCGCCGGGAGGGCAATGTGTGGCCGAGTCGCCCTAGGGTGGGGCGTACGGACGTATCCTG
This sequence comes from Micromonospora sp. CNB394, assembly GCF_000374985.1. Lineage (NCBI taxonomy): Bacteria > Bacillati > Actinomycetota > Actinomycetes > Micromonosporales > Micromonosporaceae > Micromonospora > Micromonospora sp. CNB394. The sequence continues at coordinate 51,163 of NZ_KB895848.1, forward strand.
TGCCCCCTGCGACCTGGTGGGGCTGAATTTGCCGGAGGTGCGCTTGAGCCGCTTCGAGCGGATGCGCGGGCGGCTCCGCCGCGCGTACGAGTCGGGCCGGGAGACGGCCCGGACCCGGCGGGCCGCCGCGGAGGTGGAGGACGCGGGCGTGGCCTCGCCCGCCGCGCCGGGGCCGCCCGCCGCGCCGGGGCCGCCCGCCGCGCCGGAGGCGACGGTCGCGGGTGCCGCGTCACCGGCGGCGTTGCACTCCTCGACCGTGAGCCGGGACGACACGGAGGTGCCGCACGCGCTGCGCATCGCCGCCGCGTGGTGCTGGCGCCTGATCGTGATCGGCATCGTGACCTGGGCCCTGATCAAGATCGTCGGCACGATCAGCATCGTGATCATCCCACTGACCGTCGCGCTGCTGCTCTCCGCGCTGCTCGCCCCAGCGGTCGGCTGGCTGCTGCGGGCCCGGCTGCCCCGCTCGCTGGCGACCGCCGTGGTGCTGGTCGGCGGCCTGGCCGCCGTCGTCGGCACGCTCACGCTCGTGGTGAACGAGTTCATCAAGGGCGTACCGGAGCTGAGCGAGAAGTCCTCCGAGGGCGTCCGGCAGATCCAGGACTGGTTCAAGACCGGGCCGCTGCACCTGTCCGACAGCCAGCTCGACCGCTACATCGACGAGGCGCAGAACTGGATCAACGGCAACACCGAGCGGTTCACCAGCGGTGCGATAAGCACCGCCGCCACGCTCGCCGAGGTGCTCACCGGCACGGTCCTGGTGCTGTTCGCCACGTTCTTCTTCCTCCGCGACGGCAACGTGATCTGGCGGTTCATCGTCCGGCTGCTGCCGGTCGCGGCGCGGTGGAAGGTCGACGACGCCGGGCGCGCGTCCTGGGCGACGCTCGGCGCCTACGTGCGTGCCACAGTGCTGGTCGCGTTCATCGACGCCGTCGGCATCGGCATCTTCCTGGTGGCGTTCGACATCCCGTTCGCGTTCCCGCTGGCCGCGCTGGTCTTCCTCGGCGCGTTCATCCCGATCGTCGGCGCGTTCCTGTCCGGCGTGGTCGCCGTGCTGGTGGCGCTGGTCGACAGCGGCCCCGGCATCGCCCTGGTCATCCTGGCCGCGGTGGTCGGCGTGCAGCAGATCGAGGGACACGTGCTCCAGCCGCTGATCATGGGCAGGGCGGTGGCCATCCACCCGCTCGCCGTGATCATCGGCATCGCCGCCGGAGTGGTGCTCGCCGGCATCGCCGGCGCGCTGGTCGCGGTGCCGCTGATCGCCGTACTCAACACCGCGGTGCGCCGCCTCGCCGCGCGAGCCGTGCCGGACACCCCACCGGACGCGGTGGTGGTCGCCTCCCAGGCGCCCTGAACCGGCACGACCCGCCGACGCCCGCGTCACCCCTCCGGGGAGGCGCGGGCGTCAGCTCCTGGCGAGCCGTTCCAGCGCGCCCCGGGCCACCTCCGGGCGGGTGGTGTACCAGAACGGCGGCAGCGAGCGCCGCAGGAACGGGCCGTACCCGCGCGCCGTCTCCAGCCGCGAGTCGAGCACCGCCACCACGCCCCGGTCGCCGGTGGCCCGGATCAGCCGGCCGACGCCCTGGGCCAGCCGGACCGCCGCGATCGGCACGCTCACCGCCGCGAAACCCGAGCCGCCACCGGCGTCCACCGCCGCCGCCCGCGCCGCGGCGAGCGGCTCGTCCGGCCGGGGGAACGGCAACCTGTCGATCACCACGAGCTGGCAGGCGTCGCCCGGCACGTCCACCCCCTGCCAGAGCGACATCACCCCGAACAGGCAGCTCTCCCGCACCTCGCGGAACCGGCGCACCAGCAGCGGCAGCGCCTCCTCGCCCTGGAGCAGCACCGGCAGGTCGGTCCGCGCGCGGACCAGCTCCGCCGCCTGCTGCGCGGCCCGTCGCGACGAGAAGAGCCCGAGGGTACGACCACCGAGCGCCTCGACCAGCGCCAGCAGTTCCTCACCCGCCGGTCCGGGCAGCCCGGAGACGCTGGGGCGGGGCAGGTGCGCTGCCACGTACAGGATGCCCTGCCGGGCGTAGTCGAACGGCGAGCCGACGTCGAGCGAACTCCAGCCCGGCCCCTCGGTCGCCGGGACGGTGCCGATCGACGCCCGGCTGCCCTCGGTGGCGGCCACCGGCGGCGCGACCGGGGAACGGCCCGCGGCGGCAGCGGTGGCGAGCGCGGCGGCGGCCGGGGACGGCGGGGCGGGCGGCGGCGCGTCCAACCCCAGCGCCCGGGCCACCGTGTCGAAGCGCCCGCCCAACGCCAGCGTCGCCGAGGTGGCGACCACAGTGCGCTCGTCGTACAGGTGGGTGGCGAGCGTGCCCGCCACCGACAGCGGCGCGACGACGAGCGCCCGGCGACTGCCGTTGTCCGGCTTCTCGAGCCACGCGACGTCGTGGTCGGCCTCCTCCAGCAGCCGCTGGGCGGTGGCGGACAACTCGTCCAGCACCGCCTTGGCCTGCTGCTTGCGTACCGGATCGGGGTCGTCGGACTTCACGTCGCCGATCGCCTCCAGCGCGGCCCGGGTCGCCGAGTCCAGGAGCGTGCACGCCTCGCGCAGCGCGGGCGGCAGACCGGCGGTGAGCCGCCCGGCGGGCGCCTCGGCCAGCCCCACCGCCAGCGCGTCACCGGCCTCGGTGAGTCGCTCGGCCAGGTCCGGGCGCAGCAGCGGCCGGGCCCGCCGGGTGGACCTGTCGATCAGCTCCGGCACCAGCTCGGCCTGGGCGGCCGAGGAGACCCGGTCGGCCAGCTCGTGCGCCTCGTCCACCACGAGCAGCTTGTGCGGCGGCACGATATGCCGCCCGGCGAGCATGTCGACGGCGAGCAGGCTGTGGTTGGTGACCACGATGTCGGCCTCGCGGGCCCGGGCCCGGGACGCCTCCGCGAAGCACTCCTGCCCGAACGGGCAGCGGCTCGCGCCGACGCACTCCCGGGCCGGCATGGACACGCTGCGCCACACCTGGTCGTCCACGCCCGGGTCCAGCTCGTCCCGGTCGCCGGTGGCCGTCTCCTCCGCCCAGTCGCGCAGCCGCTGCACCTGCTTGCCCAGGCGGCCCGCCTCGCCGAGCCACTTGGTGCCCCCGCCACCGGACCGCGGCGCGTCGAACAGGGCGTCGTCGGGCTCGTCCTCGACCGAGCTGTCCAGCCGGGCCAGGCAGAGGTAGTGGTGACGCCCCTTCAGCACGGCGAAGGTGGGACGGCGGCGCAGCACCGGCTCGACCGCGTCGGCCAGCCGGGGCAGGTCGTGCTCGACGAGCTGGGACTGCAACGCCAGCGTGGCGGTGGAGACCACCACCGGGCCGTCCACGGTCAGCGCCGGGGCGAGGTAGGCCAGGGACTTGCCGGTGCCGGTGCCGGCCTGCACCAGAAGATGCTCGCCGGAGGCGATGCTGCGCTCGATCGCCTCGGCCATCTGCTGCTGACCCGGCCGGGCCGCGCCGCCCGGAACCGCGCCCACAGCGGCGGTCAGCAGCTCCCCCGCACCGGCGCGGCCACTGCGGCGCTTCTTCGGGACGGCCGGGCCGGTGGCGGTACGGGACGGGGTCACCGTGCGACCGTACCCGCCGGCACCGACCGTGGTCCGGCCGCTCCGGCGGCGTGGCGGGACGGCGGGTCGCGTCCGGTTACCTCCCGATCGCGTGGCGTGGCCGGAATCGGTTAGGGTGCCAGGCATGCCGAGCGACGTGGTCCGCGTGATCTACCGCAAGTACGACGGCAGCGCCCACCGCGACTACCCGGCCCGCCGGCTCGCCGAGGACGACCTCGGCGTCTGGCTCGGCGTGCCCGCCGGCACCGAGTCCGTCTACCACGGCCGCCCGTCGGTCGAGCAGATCCCGTTCGTCCTGCTGGTGCCGCACCACGGGTGGTGGACCGGCATGTTCAACCCGCCGCCGCGCACCAGCGAGGTCTACTGCGACATCGCCACCCCGGCCCGCTGGGAGGGGGAGGACACCGTCCACCTGGTCGACCTCGACCTGGACGTGGTGCGCCGCCGCGAGACCGGCCTGGTCGAGCTGCGCGACGAGGACGAGTTCGCCGTGCACCGGGCCCGCTGGGGCTACCCGGACGACGTGGTCACCGAGGCCGAGGCCGCGTCCCGCTGGCTGCTCGGCGCGCTCGGCGACGGCACCGAACCGTTCGCCACGTCGTACCGGAAGTGGCTGGCGCTGGTGGTCTGAGCCGGCTCACCAGCGCGGCGGCCAGACGGCGTCTGGCCCCAGCGGCGGCAGGTCGCTCACCTTGTCCGGGTTGAGCTGGTTGAACACGCCGGTGACCCGCCCCTCGTGGACCGCGAACGAGGTGACCATCCGGATAATCCGCCCGTCCCGGTGGAGGAACTCCGACTGCCATCCCAGCGTCCCGTCCACCAGCACCTGCCGGCCGCGCAGGCCACCCCGCTGCCGGGCCTGGCCGTACAGCGCGAGGAGCAGGCGGCCGACCGAGTCGGTGCCGACCACCGGCCGGGTTCCGGCCGGGAAGTGACCGCCGGCGTCGCCGATCGACACGACGCCCGGGGCGAGTACGCGGACCAACTGCTCCAGCTCGCCGGACTCCACCGCCGCGGCGAACGCGGCGAGCACCCGCCGCTGCTCGGCGAGGTCGGCGCTGTGCCGGGGCGCGTCCGGCCCGTGCACCGCCCGGCGGGCCCGGGAGGCCAGCTGACGCGCCGCCTCCGGCGTCACCGCGAGCACGTCCGCCACGTCGGAGAACGGCACCGCGAACACGTCGTGCAGGACGAACGCCACCCGCTGCTCCGGCGTCAGCCGTTCCAGCACCACCAGCAGCGCGGTGCCGAGCTGGTCGGCCCGCACCGCCCGCTCGGCCGGGTCGGGCGCGAACCCGTCCGCCGCCGGCACCGCTGTCACCACCGGTTCGGGGAGCCACTGACCGGGGTACGCCTCCCGGCGCACCCGGGCGGAGCGGAGCACGTCGAGGCAGATCCGGGAGCAGGTGGTGACGAGCCAGCCGCGCAGATCGCGCACGCGGGCGCGCTGCTCGGGGTCGCTCAGCGCGCCGGAGAAGCGCAGCCAGGTCTCCTGCACCGCGTCCTCGGCCTCGCTGCGGCTACCAAGCATCCGCTGCGCCACAGCCAGGAGACGCCCTCGTGCCGCCTCGAACTCCCCCGCAAGCTCGTCCACCCCCTCATTCTCCCGCCCCACCCCTCACCACGGCACCCCACCCATCCTCGTTGATCTTGCACTTGCCGCCCCGGCAAACGGTGCTTTCCGGGCGTACCGGGGGCCGCAATCGCAAGATCGGCGGGACGAGGCGGGCGGGGAACGGCTCCGGGGGTGAGGATCGGGGGATGAGTGAGGTGGTGCGGCCCGTCGGTGGGCCTATGCGGGAACTGCTGCGAGTGGCGCCGGGGCCGGTGGACCTGGAGGCGATCGACCCCCGGTCGACGCCGGGGCTGCCGGTGGCGGCCGGTTACGGTCCGGCGCGCAAGGACTGGGCGCGGACCCAGGTCGAGCTGATGGGTGCGGAACTCGGGCGGCAGCAGGAGATGCTGTACGCCGCGGCGCAGGGCGCCGCCGGGCCGGGCAGCGCCACCAGCGCGCCGGCCCAGGCGGACGCCGGGCTGGGCGGCGACCGTCCGCGGCGGGTGCTGCTGGTGCTCCAGGCGATGGACTGCGGCGGCAAGGACGGCACGGTCAAGCGGGTGGCGGGCGCGATGAACCCGCTCGGGCTGCACATCCGCTCGTTCGGGCCGCCGACCGAGGAGGAGTTGCGGCACGACTTCCTCTGGCGGGTACGCCGGGCGCTGCCGCCACCCGGGTACGTGGGCGTGTTCAACCGCTCGCACTACGAGGACGTGCTCATCGCCCGGGTGGAAGGGCTGGTCGACGAGGCGACCTGGCGGTCCCGGTACGCGGTCATCAACGACTTCGAGCGGGAACTGGCCGAGCAGGCGGTCACAGTGGTGAAGGTCATGCTGCACATCTCGCACGCCGAGCAGGGCGAGCGGCTGATGGAGCGGCTCACCGACCCGACGAAGTTCTGGAAGTACAACCCGAGCGATCTGGACACCCGGGCCCGTTGGGGCGCGTACCAGGCCGCGTACGCCGAGGCTCTGGAGCGTTGCGGCACTGATGCCGCGCCGTGGTTCGTGGTGCCGGCGGACCGCAAGTGGTACCGCGACTGGGCGGTCGCCCACCTGCTGCGGGAGACGTTCGACGGGTTGCATCTGGGGTATCCGCCTGCCGATTTCGACATCGAACGGGAGCGTGACCGGTTACGGAGCCAGCGTCGTTCATGATCAGGTGAACGGAAGGTAAACGAGGGGTGAATGGGGTCTGATCGGGGGTGGGCCGATCGACAGTGGCTTCGGCGCGGTCCCTAGCATGCGCAGAGCAGACGCCCCCGGGGGCGACGGCCACCCTTCCACCGACACGACGAGGTCCGTGCTGTGAAGTTTTCCTTCCGTCCCACCGAGGGCGCCTTCTACGAGCTCTTCACCAGGGCCGCGCAGAACCTCGTGAAGGGGACCGACCTGCTCAACGAGCTGGGACTGCCCGGTGCCGACGTCCAGTCGATCAGCGAGCGGCTGACCGACATCGAGCACGACAGCGACCAGATCACGCACGAGCTGTACAAGAAGATCAACTCCACGTTCATCACGCCGTTCGACCGGGCGGACATCTACCGGCTGGGCTCGCTGCTCGACGACGTGATGGACCACCTGGAGGCGGTCGGCAACCTGCTCTACCTGTACGGCCTCACCAAGCTGCCGGCGCTTCCGCGCGAGCTGCACGAGCTGGTCAACGTGCTCGACCAGCAGGCCAAGCTCACCGCCGAGGCGATGCCCCGGCTGAAGTCGATGAAGGATCTCGAGGACTACTGGATCGAGTGCAACCGGCTCGAGAACGACGGCGACCAGGCGTACCGGATGCTGCTGGTCCGCCTCTTCTCCGGTGAGTACGACGCGCTCACGGTGCTGAAGATGAAGGAGGTGGCCGACGAGCTGGAGGCCGCCTGCGACGCCTTCGAGCACGTCGCCAACACCGTCGAGACCATCGCGGTCAAGGAGTCCTGATCCCGTGAGTCCCGAACTCATCGCCGTGCTGGCGGTGATCGTGGTCGCCATGGCCTTCGACTACACGAACGGCTTCCATGACGCGGCGAACGCGATCGCCACCAGCATCTCGACCCGGGCACTGACCCCCCGGATCGCGCTCGCGCTGGCCGCCGTCGGCAACTTCGTCGGCGCGCACTTCGGTGCCGGCGTCGCCAAAACGGTCGGCGACGGCCTGGTCACGTTGCCGACCGGAGTGGAGAGTCTCGGCGTGGTCTTCGCCGGTGTGCTCGGCGCGATCATCTGGAACCTGATCACCTGGTACTTCGGCCTGCCCTCGTCCTCCTCGCACGCCCTCTTCGGTGGCCTGGTCGGCGCGACCCTGTTCGCCGCCGACGGCATCGTCCAGTGGGGCACCATCATCGAGAAGGTCCTCATCCCGATGGTGCTGTCGCCGGTGGTCGGCCTGGTGCTCGGCTTCCTGGTGATGCTGGGGATCATGTGGCTGTTCCGGAAGGGGCAGCCCGGCAAACTCAACCGCGGCTTCCGCTGGGCGCAGACCGCGTCCGCCGCCGCCATGTCGGTCGGCCACGGCATGCAGGACGCCGCCAAGACCATGGGCATCATCGTGCTGGCGCTCTACACCGGCGGCTTCCAGGAGAGCAAGACCCACATCCCGGGCTGGGTCTTCTGGACCTCCGCCGCGATGCTGGCCGCCGGCACGTACGCGGGCGGCTGGCGGATCATCCGTACGCTCGGCCGGAAGATCATCGACCTTGGCCCGGCGGAGGGCTTCGCGGCCGAGACCGTCGCCAGCGCGGTGCTCTACTTCAACGCGCTGGTGCTGAAGGCGCCGATCTCCACCACGCACACGATCACCTCGGCGATCATGGGTGTGGGCGCGACGAAACGGCTCTCCGCGGTGCGCTGGAACGTGGCGGGCAACATCGTGATCGCCTGGATCATCACGTTCCCGGCCGCCGCCGCGATCGCCTGTTTCTCGTACCTGCTGGTCCGGCCCCTGTTCTGAGTGCGCTGACGCGTGAGGGGTTCCCCGCAGTGGCGGGGAACCCCTCACGCGTAGGAGACGCCGATCCGGGCCTTGATGTCGTCGATGAGGCCCATCACCTCGAGCGTGGCGGCGTGCGGCACCAGCGGGCTCTCGGTCAGCCCGGCCGCCAGGCAGCGCTGCACCTCGATCGCCTCGTACTGGTAGCCGCCGCCGGTCAGGTCCGCCGGGATCGTCTCCGGTTCGGCGCCGGCCCGGTGCAGCACCACGTGCGCGGGCCGGAAGAACAGCTCGGGCAGGTCGATCCGGCCGGTCGTACCGGTGATCGACGCGGTGATCGCCGTCGCGCCGACCATGCCGCAACTGAGCGTCGCCACCGCGCCGGAGTCCCAGCCGAGCACCATGCCGGTGTTCTCGTCCACCGCCTCCGGGGTCAGCTTGGCCCACGCCTGCACGTGCTGCGGCGCGCCGAGCACCAGGTGGGCCAGACTCAGCGGGTACACGCCGAGGTCCAGCAGCGCACCGCCGCCGAGCGTGCGGGCCCGCATCCGGTGCTCCGGCGGGAACGGGCCGGCCACGCCGAAGTCCGCCCGTACGTGCGTCACCTCACCGATCGCGCCGTCCCCGATCAGCTCCAGCACGCGCAGGATCAGCGGGTTCGTCCGCATCCACATGGCCTCCATGAGGAACAGGCCCCGGGTGCGGGCCGTCTCCACCAGTTCGGTCGTGGTCGGCAGGTCCAGCGTGCACGGCTTCTCCACCAGCACGGCCTTGCCGCCGGCCAGGCACGCCAGCGCCGCCTCGTGGTGCGCGGCGTGCGGCGTGGCCACGTAGATCGCGTCCAGGTCCGGGTCCGCGGCCAGTTCCGCCCACGAGGCGTACGCCCGCGGCACGTCGTGCCGGCGCGCGAACAGCTCGGCGCTCTCCCGGGTACGCGAGCCGACCGCGACCAGTTCGGCGTCCGGCACCAGCCGCAGATCCTCGGCGAAGCGGGCAGCGATGTTTCCGGTGGCCAGGATTCCCCAACGCGTCATGCCCGGCACGCTATCCCCTGCTGCTGTGCGACCGGCAGGGAGATCCACCCGTCGGGACGGCTCAACGGCGGGCGGCGGCGCGGGCGGCCCCCTCCTCGCGGGTCTCGTGCTCGCTCGCCCACATGTCGGTGCCGTCCGGATCCGGCTCGTCCCAGCGGGGCAGGTGTTCCGGGAACGGCCTCCCGAACACCTCACCGAAGTACCGGGCCTCCCCGAACGACAGGTGCTTGACCAGGCCGAGCAGGTTGGTGCCGGACGCGGTCAGGGGACGGCGCACGTCGTACTCGGACAGCCCGTCGAGCTTCCACAGCATCGCCTCGCGAATCTGGCGCAGGTCGTTGTGCAGGTACTCCTTCGCAGAATCGTCGATCACGGTCACGACCCTGCCAGGCGCGGCCGGTCGCCGCAGCCCCGTGCCGTGCGCCGCCGGGCCGTCCGGCGGTGCACGAGTGGTGCGGGAAGAGGGCCTGCCGCTTCTGTCGCTGAGCCCTCGGACAGTGGCACTCGACGTCCGGGCACCGGCGCACACGGAGCGTACAGATTGCTCAGCGTGACGGCGGTTGTCTGCCTACTCGTTAGGACTGGGTGTTCATAAGGTATTTATAGGACAAGACCTCGGCCTGCTCCCGGGTCGGTGACGGTCGTCTCGGCCCCTTTGCTCTGCAGCCTTCTGCGCACCGCTCGCGGAGGGTCACCGCTGCGGATCCGGCTGCAGAGCAAAGGCGACGGAGGAGCGTCCCCCGGCCGAGCGAGAAACTACGGAAAGTGATCGGTTGCCCCCTTGTGGAGCGCGGGCCGCGTGGGCCGGCGAGCACGACCGGACTGCCCACCGCGTCAGGCCCGGCACGCCATCCCCTCGTGCTCCCGGACCGACGGGGCGATCCACCCGCCGGGACGTCAGGCGTTCGCGTGCCCGCCGATCGACGCCGTCGAGCCACTGACGTGCGACCGGGTGGCCGATGCGGTATGCCGGTATCCCGTCCGGTTCTCGAGATCCGTCAAACGACGAGCGTTGCCGCGATCGGGCGGGGACGCCATCGGGCGGGGACGCCATCGGGCGGCGGGGCGGCGTCGCGCGTTACGGCACTAGGCTCGGCGCATGACGATCGACGGCTTCGCCGCACCCCCCGCCCTGGTGGAGCACGCCCGCCGATTCCGGGCCGAGGGCGCCGTCCCGGCCGTGCCCCGGGTCGCCGCCACCGTGCTGCTGCTCCGCCCGGCCGGCGACGGGTTCGAGGTCTACATGATCCGCCGGGTGGCGGCGATGACGTTCGGCGGCATGTACGCCTTCCCCGGCGGCGGGGTGGACCGCTCCGACTCGGAGGCGCATCTCGGCTGGGCCGGCCCCGACCCGGCGGCGTGGGGGGAGCGGCTCCGGCTCGACCCGGCCGCCGCGCAGGCGGTGGTGTGCGCCGCCGCCCGCGAGGTCTTCGAGGAGGCGGGCGTGCTGCTCGCCGGGCCGGACCCCGACACGGTCGTCGGCGACGTGAGCGGCGACGACTGGGAGGCGGCCCGGCAGGACCTGGAGGGACGGCGGGCCGGCTTCGCGGACCTGCTGGCCGGTCGGGGCCTGACGCTCCGGTCCGACCTGCTGCTGCCCTGGAGCCGCTGGATCACCCCGGAGTTCGAGCCGCGCCGCTTCGACACGTACTTCTTCATCGCCCTGCTGCCCGAGGGGCAGCGGACCCGGGACGTCTCCGGCGAGGCCGACCACACGCTGTGGCTGCGCCCGGCGGACGCCCTGGCCCGCGCGGAGGCCGGCGAGCTGACCATGCTGCCGCCGACCATGGTCACGCTCGCCGAGGTCGCCGCCACCGGCGACCTCGCCGGGGTGGCCCGCGCAGCGGCGGAACGAGACCCGGGTACGCCGATCATGCCGTACATCGAGGGACTGGACGGCGCCGAGCCCAGCTTCCGCCTGCGCTGATCGCCGGCGCCGGCGCTGACCGGCCGACACGAAAGGTAGGAAGGCCCGGTTGACGGAGTCGGCGGGCCCTCAGCCGAGCTGGTAGCTGACGTGCGCGCACCAGCGCGCGAAGCCGAGCCGCTCGTAGAGGGCGACAGCGGCGGTGTTGCTCTCGTCCACGTAGAGCATCACCCGGTCCAGCCCGCGCTCGTCGCGCAGGTGGGTCAGGCCGGCGGCGGTGAGCACCCGGCCGAGTCCGCCCCGGTGCGCGGACGGGCCGACGCCCAGCACGTAGACCTCGCCGATGCGGGCCGACCCCGGCCGCTCGTGCACCTTGGTCCAGTGGAAGCCGAGCAGCCGCCCGGTGGTGGAGTCGACGGCGAGCAGGAAGCCGGCCGGATCGAACCACGGCTCCGCGATGCGGACGCGCAGGTCGTCGAGCGTCCACCTGCCCTGCTCGGGGTGCTGGGCGAAGGCCGCGTTGTTCACCGCCAGCCAGGGCTCGTCGTCCTCGCCCGGACGGAACGCGCGCAGCGTCACACCGTCCGGCACGACCGGCGCCGGCATCTCGGCGGTCAGCGGACGGCGCATCTGGAAGAGCACCCGTGCCCGGGAGAAGCCCAGGTCGACGGCCAGCGCGGCGGCCGACGGGTGGTCGCCGTGCGCCCAGGCGCGCAGCGGTCCGGCCGCGGCGGCCACCACTCCTCGGGCCAGCGCCCGGCCGGAACCCCGCCGCCGGTACGCGGGATGCACCACCATCTCCACGCCGACGCCCGCGGCCGGGGCGGTGGTGTCGAGGTGCGCGTACCCGGTGAGGGTGCCGTCAATGGTCCGGGCGGTGAGGTGCACGGCGGGCGCCTCGGGGTCGCGCAGCCGCAGCAGTACGTGCTCGTCGAGCGGGTCGGCGCCGTCGGCGTCACCGGCGGTGCGGGCCAGCGCCAGCACCTCGGCGACCTCGTCCGGCGTCAGCCGGTCCGCCCGGTCGATCCCGTCGGGGGCGGGACCACTCGTCGGCTCGGTGCTGCTCATCCGAGTCACGGTAGCGGCAGGCGGGCCACGGTTCGCGCCGGACGACGACGGCGCTCGGTGGCGCTCGTCACGGACTGCCGACCGGCAGCGGTGCCAGCTCGAACCGGAACACCAGTTCGGGCAGGAGTCGCTGCAACGCGCTGACGGTGCCGGACCGGTCCCCGCCCGCGTCGTGCATGAGCACGATCGCGCCGGGGCCCACCTGCGAGCGGACCAGTGCCTCGATGGCGGTGGCGCCCGGCGCCTTCCAGTCCGACGGGTCCACGTTCCAGTGCAGCGGGGTGAGATCCAGGTCGGCGCAGGCCGACATGACCGAGGGCGTCCAGGCCCCGCCGGGCTGGCGGTAGTACTCGATCCGCGCGTCGGGCGCGGCGGCCAGGATCGCGTCGCTGGTGCGCAGCAGGTCGGCCCGGATCATCGCCGGTGATCGCTTGCCCAGTCTGACGTCATGGTTCCAGGAGTGGTTGCACAGCGTGTGGCCCTCGGCCACGATCGACCGGACCAGATCGGGGTTGGCCTGGACGTTCTCGCCGACGACGCAGAACGTCGCCTTCACGCCGTACTGGGCCAGCAGCGCGAGCACCTGCGGGGTCCAGCGGGGATCGGGACCGTCGTCGAAGGTCAGCGCGACCCCGGCCGAACCGGTGGTGACCAGGGCGCCGTACGGGCCGTCGCCACCGGGCTCCACCGGGGCGGCGTCCGGCGCTGCGTCGGGGATCGGGCGGGCGCTGGCCGTGCCGTCCGGGAAGTCGGTGCTGGGTGGCTGGTCGCCGTAACGCGTTCCGGTGAGCGGGGTGGCGACCCCGGCGGCCGACGGATGCGGGTCGGGCACCAGGCTGCGGCCCAGCGCGAAGGCCGATCCGAGCAGGCCGGCGAGCACCACTGTCACGAGTCCGGCGGCGCGCAACGTCGGGCCCCGCATCAGCGGTACCGCCCGTTCGTCGCCCCCGTGTCCACCGCGCACCGCCGCCCCCTCAGCCCGACAATTCCGGCAGCCAGGATATGGCTCACCTATCGGGCAAAAAGGGCATAAGAGAAAAATGCCCTCTAGTGAGGTCAGGCGGGGGCGGTCAGACCGGCAGCGGGGCGGGCTCCGACTCCGGCAGCGAACGCGACGGCGGAACCACGAACTTGTAGCCCACCTGGCGGACGGTGCCGATCATCGACTCGTACTCCGAGCCGAGCTTGGCGCGCAGCCGCCGTACGTGCACGTCCACCGTCCGGGTGCCGCCGAAGTAGTCGTAGCCCCAGACCTCGCGCAGCAACTGGTCCCGGGTGAACACCCGCCCCGGGTGCTGGGCCAGGAACTTCAACAGCTCGAACTCCTTGTACGTGAGGTCGAGCGGGCGGCCCTTCAGCTTGGCGGCGTACGTGTCCGGGTCGATGTTCAACTCGCCCGCCCGGATCGAGCCGCCCGCGCCAGCGGTGGCGTTGCTGATCCGGCCCACCGCGAGCCGCAGCCGCGCCTCCACCTCGGCCGGCCCGGCGCCGGCCAGGATCACGTCGTCGACGCCCCAGTCGGCGTTCAACGCGATCAGCCCGGCCTCGGTGACGACCGCGACGAGCGGCACGCCGAGCCCGGTGGCGTGCAACATCCGGCAGGTGGCCCGCGCCTCGCTCAACTCGGAGCGGGCGTCCACCAGGACGGCGTCCGGAGTCGGGCCGGAGACCAGCGTGCGGACGTCGCGGGGTGCGGTGCGAACCGAGTGCGGCAGCAGGTCGAGTGCCGGCAGCACCGCCGACGGCTCGCCGGCCCGCGCGGTCACGAGCAGCAGGAGCTCCACGATCACCTCCGTCCCGGCGGCCCTTCGGCCGCGCGCGACCAGCGACACGCCCGGGTGCGGGCGGTGCTGTGAACTTGCGTGGGTCCCGGCGTCGTCGACGGGCGGGTAACGGCCTGAGCGTAACCGATGGACCGCGCGTCACCTTCGCGCGATTTACCGTTTGCCCTTTCTGCCCTCGATCGCGGCGCAGGTTTTAACGTCGACGAAACCGGGATCTCCGCCGAGCCGCCCGGGTCTGGCACGATCGGGGCGTGTTTCCCTCCACCTCGCGCGACACCGGTCGTGACCCGTGGGCCGACGAGCCGCCGACCGGCTCGTCCGCCCCCGCCCGTGGCCACCCGCCCGCCCCGCGCACCGGGCCCGCGGACGAGGAGGGCGACCGGCCGGAACGCAAGGGCCCGCGCCGGCTGCGCAAGGGCGGCCCCGGCCGGCGTCCCGACGACGAGTCCGACGAGGAGCCCGAGGAGGAGACGCCGTCGGTCCCGGTCCGCCGTCCGCTGGCGCTCACCGTCGCCGGCTTCGCCGCGCTGCTCGGCATCGGTCTGGTGCTCGGCGCGCAGACCTCGGGCCCGGGGCACCGGCTGCCGTTCGCGGCCATCATCTTCGGCGTCCAGCTGCTGTTCGTGCTGGCCTGGACGATGGCCATGCGGCCGCCCGCGCTGCTCGTCGTCGCGCTCGTCAGCGCCGCGACGGCGGTGATCGCCGACGTCGCCGCCGTGCAGTCGGACATCGCCGGCCTGGCCCCGCTCGGTTACGCCGCCGTCGCCGGGTTCCTGCTCGCCGTGCTGGGGCAGCTCGTGCGGCGGGTGGACCGGGTCCGGGTGACCGACTCGCTCGGCGGCACGCTGCTCATCGTGGTGGGTGTGGTCGCGTTCGCCACGCTCATCGTGCTCAGCCGGATCCCCAAGGGCACCCAGGCCATCACGGTCTGCCTCACCGCCGCCGGGGTGGCGTTGCTCGTCGCCCGGCTCACCGACGCGGTGGCACCGTGGCCCCGGCTCGCCCCACAGGTGCCGCGCGGCGCGGCGGGCGTGGTCGTCGGCGCCATGCTCGGCACGCTCACCAGTGCCGTGCTCGGCAGCTACCTGGTCGGTTTCACCCCGACCAGCGCCGCCCTGGTCGGGGTGGTCAGCGCGGCCACCGCCGTCCTGGCCGACCTCGCCGTGGGGTACGCCGAGGCGGGTCGCCTGATGGCCGGTGAACCGCCGACCATGTGGGTGGCCCGGCACATGCAGGGGCCGCTGGGCGGGTTCGCGCTGGCCGCGCCCGCCGCGTACGCGATGTGCGTGCTGTTCCTGTGACGCGGTTGGGGCGGATTCGCCTCGGGTAAGTACGGTTGCGCCGCGAGGCGCGGTGACGGTGGTGAGGACGGGAGGCGGCGTGGCAGAGGCGTATCCGGCGGAGGGCCGACCCCGGCGACGGGGCCGGAAGGTGCTGATCGGCTTCCTCGTCCTGCTGCTGGTGCTGGCCGGTCTGCTCGTCGTCGCCGACCGGGTCGCCGCCGGGGTGGCCGAGCGTGCCATCGCCGACCAGGTCCGGCAGGAGATCGCGAAGCAGGACGCGCAGTCCGCCGCGCCGCAGGTCGAGGTGGGCGGGTTCCCGTTCCTCACCCAGGTGCTCGACGGCCGGTACGAGCGCATCTCGATCCACCTCACCGACGTACGCGGCGACGTGCAGGGCGACGCGGTCGAGGTGCCGAAGCTCGACGTGGACGCGCGAAATGTGACCGCCTCACTGGACACGTTGCGCTCCGGCCGGGGCGACGTGGTGGCCGAGAGCGTCGACGGGCGGGGCACCGTCACCTACGAGAGCCTGGCCAAGCTGCTGGACCGGCCCGGGCTCACGCTGGGCGAGCGCAACGGCAAGCTGGCGGTCACCGCCCCGGTGGACGTCCTCGGCATCAAGCTCACCGTCAACGGCACCGCCGACGTCACGGTGGCTGGCAACAAGGTGGCGCTGCGCTTCAACGACCTCACCGCCGAGGGCCTGCCGAACGTGCCGCTGGCGCGGGCCGCGCTGACCCGGTACGCGCAGGGCATCTCGATCGACGTGCCGCTGCCGGAACTGCCGTTCCAGCTCAACCTGCGCAAGGTGGAGCCGAAGCCGGAGGGCCTGGTGGTCACGGCGGACGCGGCGAACGTGCCCATCAACTCCGCCGGCTGAAAGCCGGCCTGCCGTCAACTCCGCCGGCTGAGAGCCGGCCGGAAGGCGGGCAGCCGTCCCGGATGCTGGTCGGCCTGGTGGCAGCTGTCGCCTCGGCTGGTAATCTCCCTGCCCATGGGGACCCACCTCACCAAACGGCGCGCGGTCGACCTGTGCCGCGTGGCCACCTGCCTGTGTCGCCCCGTCATCTGACGGCGGGGCTGTCTCCGGCCGCCTGAACGGCGGTCACCCAGGGTCCACGAACCTTTCGGTTCCCCTCCTCAACGCCCGGCAGCGGCGCCGTCGCACGTACCCGTGATCCGTTCCTCGCTCAGGGTCCGCGTGTGGTGCGACAAAAATCGGCATCGATCTCCACGCGCAGGCTCACCAACCATCCTCACCAGGGAGTGATCTGATGAGTCGCGACACCGCACTCGTCTCGGCCGAGTGGGCCGAGAAGAACCTCGGCGCCACGGGCGTCGTCTTCGTCGAGGTCGACGAGGACACCTCGGCCTACGAGACCGGGCACATCGCCGGCGCCGTCAAGCTCGACTGGCGTACCGACCTCCAGGACCAGATCCGCCGGGACTTCGTCAACAAGAGCCAGTTCGAGGCGCTGCTGTCCGACCGGGGCATCGCCAACGACGACACCGTGATCCTCTACGGCGGCAACAACAACTGGTTCGCCGCGTACGCGTACTGGTACTTCAAGCTCTACGGCCACGGTGACGTGAAGCTGCTCGACGGCGGTCGCAAGAAGTGGGAGCTGGACGCCCGTCCGCTCGTCACCGACGTGGTGCAGCGGCCGAAGACGCAGTACGTCGCGCAGGAGCCGGACACCTCGATCCGGGCGTTCCGCGACGAGGTGGTCGACGCGATCGGCACCAAGAACCTGGTCGACGTGCGCAGCCCCGACGAGTACGCGGGCCGCCTGCTCGCCCCCGCCCACCTGCCGCAGGAGCAGGCGCAGCGGGCCGGCCACGTCCCGACCGCGATCAGCGTCCCGTGGTCCAAGGCGGCCAACGAGGACGGCACGTTCAAGTCCGACGACGAGCTGCGCCGGATCTACGCCGACGCCGGGCTGGACGACGGCAAGGAGACGATCGCGTACTGCCGGATCGGCGAGCGCTCCTCGCACACCTGGTTCGTGCTGCAGGAGCTGCTCGGGCACCGGAACGTGAAGAACTACGACGGCTCCTGGACCGAGTACGGATCGCTCGTCGGCGTGCCGGTGGCGCTCGGCGACGAGCCGGGGGAGGCCCGATGACCGCCGCCTCCGCCGCCTCGACCGCTGCCGCCGGCTGCGCCGCACCGGACCAGTCCGCCCCGCTCCCGGCGAGCCTGGACCTGGAGAAGGAGACCGTCATCACCGGCCGCGTGCTGGCCGAGTCCGGTGAGGTCGTGCCGGGCGCGTACGTGCGCCTGCTCGACTCGACCGGCGAGTTCACCGCCGAGGTGGTGACGTCGGCGGCCGGGCAGTTCCGGTTCTTCGCCGCGCCCGGCTCCTGGACGCTGCGCGCGCTGTCCCGCCACGGCAACGGCGACACCGCCGTGTCCGCGGCCCGCGGGATCAACGAGGTGACCGTCTCGGTCGCCGCCTGACCCACGCTGGAGATCGTGGCCCGCCGCCCACCCGGGTGGCGGGCCACGAGCCGTTCCGGCGACTGTGCGCCTTGACCACGGCTGGCAGGCTGGACCGCGGTGCGCCCCGGACGCACCGGAGGGGGATCAGGTGCCCGACGACGCCGCCGACCACGCCCGCCGCTATCTGATCGACTTCATCGACGGCAACCGGGGCGAGGAGGTCGCCCGCGAACTCCAGCGCACCGACGCCTCCGGGCGGCGCCCGTTCGACGTCTCGGTCGCCAGCCTCGACGCCGACCTGTCGTTCCTCACCAAGCGGGCCACACTCGTCACGGCCAAGCTGGTCCTCTCCCAGCCGGGCGGCGAGCACTGCTATCTGGCGCACCGGGAGATCTGCAAGAGATGCGGTGCGGACCCGGACCACTGCGGACCGGGATGCCGGTACGAGGACATCCGGATCGACCAGCTCTTCGCCGAGTGCGACGATCTGGACCGCCTAGGCGCGTATCTGCGGGACTGCGCGCCACTGCTGGAGCTGGGCCAGCTGGTCTACTTCCCGCAGACCTTCCGGCGCAGCCACCTGGAGTCGCGCGCGCCGGACGCCCAGTCCACCTCGTCGCCGTTCAACAGCGTCGGCCAGCTCGAACTGGGCGACAACCCGGACCGCACGCTCGACCTGATCGTCAAGGGACACCGGGTCGTCGACGTGCCGAGCCGGGATCCGGTGAAGGCGCGTCTGGTGACCCCGCTTCTCCAGCTCGACCTGCCGATGCTGGAGGGCACCTCGCTGCGGGACTACTGCGCCATCCTGACCCAGGAGGGCGACGCGCTCGCGGCGACCCAGGCGTACCTGCGGGGCCGGATGCTGGAGGTCGACACCGATCCGGACAAGGCGCTGGTGCAGCTCGCGAAGCTCGACGCGGAGATCCAGGAGGGGGTGCGGGCGGCGCGGGCCGAGGTCGGCCGGGTCTCCCGGCGCTCGGCCGTGCAGGCCGCCGGAGCAGCGGTGGCGACTGTCGCGGCGACGCTGGTGGCGGTCGAGGGCACGCACCTGGCGCCGGTGCTCGGCATGCTCGGCGCGGGCGGGTTCTTCTCCGCCGTGCTCGCCGCCGACCAGTACGCCGACCGTCGCGGCGAGCTACGGCAGCGCCCCTTCTACCTGCTGTGGCTGCTGTCCCGCCGGTCCGTACCGGCCTGACGGAGGCGCGGCCGGGCGGCTCGCCGGTCCGTGACACCATGGCCGGGTGACTGCCGTCGAGACCGGCTACGCCCCGCCCACCCCGCCCGGCTCGACGGGCCGACGCCGGCTGCGCTGGCTGGTGGCCGCCGCTGCCGCGTGGGCCGTGCTGCTCGCGGGTCTGACCTGGTGGTCGGTGCGCACCGACGCGCCGACGGTCAAGGAGCAGCGGTCGCTGGACCAGGCCGGGCCGGTGGTGGACCGGGCGATCGGGGAGCTGACCGCCGCGGTCGGCGCCGCGGGCGTACCGGCGCTCCTGCCGGACCGGCTGGAGCGCGGCTGCCGGATCACGCCGATGGACGACGGCGCCACGCTGGAGCGCGGCGTCGAGGTGGCGATCGGCGACGACGACGTACGCGGGGTGCTGCGCGGCATCGCCGACCGGCTGCCGCCGGGATGGCGGGCCGGCGTGTCGACGCTCGACGGCGAGCCGCTGCTGCGCGCCGACGCGGGCGAGTTCGTCACGGTCGAGGGCCGGGCCGGTGGCCCGGACCGGGTGCTGCTGACCGCCGGCACCGGCTGCCGCCCGACGGGTTCGGGCTACCGGGCACCGTCCGCCGACGCCACCACCGAGTCGGCAGCGCTGGCGTCGGCGCTGGGCCGGTGGGGCGGCGCGACCGGGCCGGTCCAGGTGCTGGCCGCGCCCTGCCCGGGCGGCGGGACCGCCCGCACCGCACGGTCCGAGGCGGTCGGGCCGGCCGATCGGTCGCTGGCCGCCGCGTTCGGCGGCGGCACCGCGCCGGTGGTGGACACGGCCGACGCGTACGCGCGCCCGGGCGACCCGGCGGTGCTGGCGCAGCGGGCCGGGGAGCGGGTCCGGGTCGCGGTGACCACGCCCTGCCCTGCCTGACGTCAGCCGCCGGGCAGGGTGAGCGCCGGCGGCGACGGCTGTTCCTCGTGCGGCTCCCGGCTGCGGCCCAGCGCGTCCACCCGGCCCCAGCGGCCCGGGATGTCGAGCAGTTCCACCCGGCCCATCCCGGGCGGCACGGCCGGGTCGATGATCAGGTGATCGCCCTGCGGTTCCAGCCCCAGGATCACCCGTAGCAGCAGCAGCGGTGTGCCGGCGGACCACGCCTGCGGGCTGCACGCGGTGGGGTACTCCACCGGGTAGTCGGTGAGGCTGCGCGCGTAGCCGGCGAACACCTCGGGCAGCCGCCCGTCGAAGTAGTGGGACGCGCTGAGCAGGGCGTCGCAGATTCGGCCCGCCTCGTGGCGGAAGCCGTACCGCCACAGGCCCCAGGCGATGATCGAGTTGTCGAACGGCCACACGGTGCCCACGTGGTAGCCGACCGGGTTGTACCGGCCCTGGTCGTCGGCGAGTGTCCGCACGCCCCACCCGGAGAACAGGCGCGGGCCGAGCAGGTGGGCGGCGACGGCGGGGGCCCGGGACTCCTCGACGATGCCGCTCCACAGCAGGTGGCCGATGTTGGAGGTGAGCGCGTCCACCTGCCGGCCCCGCGGGTCGAGTGCCAGCGCGTAGTACTCCCGGTCCGGGATCCAGAAGTCCCGGTTGAACCGTTCCTTGAGCGCCGCCGCCTCGCGTTCCAGCCGGTCGGCGTACGCCGGGTCGTTCCAGTGGATGCGGGCCATGCGGGCGCCGCGCAGCTTCGCGTCGTACGCGTACCCCTGGAGTTCGCACGTGGCCCGGGGGAACTCGGGGGTCCGCCCGTCGGCGTAGGAGATGGCGTCCGGCGAGTCCTTCCAGCACTGGTTGGGCAGGCCGGTCTCCGGGTTGCGGGACATGTACCAGACGTAGCCGGTGCCGAGCAGGTCGCCGTACGTGTCCAGCCAGGTCAGCGCCGCCCGGGTCTCGTGTTCCAGCCTGCGCACCAGCTCGGCGTCACCGGTCCACCGCTCGTACTCGTCGAGCAGGATCACGAACAGCGGCGTGGTGTCGGCCGCGCCGTAGTACGGCGAGTGCGGCTGCTCCTCGAACCCGGCGCTCTCGCCGTAGCGCAGCTCGTGCAGGATCTTGCCGGGTTCCTCGTCCCGGAAGTCGTCGACCCGGCTGCCCTGGAGGCCGGCGAGCATGACGATGGTGGGCTTGACCATCTCGGGCAGGAACGGCAGCACCTGGAGCGAGGTGAAGATGCTGTCCCGGCCGAACAGCGTCATGAACCAGGGCAGGCCGGCGGCGAGCAGCCGGACGCCGAGCGCGATCGACTCGTACCGGAGGGCGGCCAGGTCGTTGAGGCTGCGCCGGTACGCCCCGGCCAGCGGCTCGCAGTCGCAGCCCAGCTTCGGCGCGTGGCCGATCAGCTCGGTCTGCTCCGCCGCGATGTCGGCCGCCGTGCGCCGGCCGCCCAGCGGCAGGATGGCCCGGACGTCCTCGCCCCGGGCGCCGTAGATGACGGTGTCGACGTTCAGCCGGGTGGTCCACTCGCCGTGCGGGCCGACCCGGACCCGGAACGTCATCCCGCTCTCGTCGATCTCGGCCGGCGTGCTGCTGGTCACCACTGTCTCGCGGTGGAACGCCTGCCTGCGGTAGGTCAGCCGCAGCGCGTTCGGCTCCACCGTTGGCGTGGTGTGTCCCCCTTTATCCCGCTGGTTCTTGATCTCCAGGAGGTCGGCGAAGTCGGATCCGATCTCCATCCGGAGCCGGAACTCCGTCTCCTGGTCGGCGTGGTTGAGCAGGGTCAGTTCCTCGTCGAGGCTGCCGCCGATCGCGCGGCTGCGGATCACCGACACCTTCGAGTCCAGATAGTGCGTCGGCTCGCCGGGGACCAGGAAGAACCGCGTCTTGTACGACAGCGAGTCGTCGATGGAGAGCGCGTGCAGGGGTTGCCCGTCGAGGGTGAGGATCCAGGTGGAGAGGAACCGGGTGTCGAAGGAGAACAGCCCGGTGGGGAAGTCGTACGACGGCTGGATGTTGCCGCGATCGTCGCTGACCAGGAAGTTGTTGCCGTCGAGGATGCTGAACCGGTCCTTCACGCCAGCCGCCGGACGTGGTCGCGGGCGGCGTTCCGCGGGTCCCGTACGTCGGGCCGGGGCGGCAGGAACCGGCGGAACGCCAGGAACAGCACGACGTGTCCGCTGAAGGTGGCCTCGTTGCGCAGCACCGCGGCCATGCCGGCCTCGCGGCCGGTGACCAGCTTCTCGAACAGTTCGGTGGAGAGGGTCAGCACCCCGTCCGCCTGCCGTTGCTCATCCCGGCTCACCTGGGCCGATCCGGGGGCCAGCGTCACGTACCAGTGCTCGGTCCGGTTGCCGTCGGCCAGGTCGATCTTCAGCGTGCCGCCGATCGGGCTGCTCAGTACCGACGCGGCGCGCGCAGGCAGCGACGCGAAGAACTGCTGGATCGCCTCACTCACGTGCACATGGTAGGCGTAATCCGGACATGTCGGGTTGGGATCGGCGCACCGGGCAGAGTGGACAACCCGGGTGGGTTCAGTAGACCAGGGCCTGCGCGCCCTCGGTCATCGCTTCCTCGACGAAGACCGCTGCGCCCGCGATGCGTACGCCGGGGATGACCTCGTCCGGCCCGATGTCCCGCCGGGCCGCGCACTGGGTGCAGGCGGTGACCCGGCCGGTGGTCAGGACGACGTGCAGCAGTTCGCCGAGCGGCGCGGAGTGCGGCAGCTCGAACGTCGCCGCCCGCCCGGGCAGCGCGAACCAGGTGGACTCGCCGGTGAGCCAGAGCGAGACGTCCACCCCGGCCGCGGCCGCGGTGGAGGCGACGGTGAACGCCTGGGCGCAGCGTTCCGGGGAGTCCGCGCCGGCGGTGGCCTTGACGACGAGAGTGCGCGCCATGACGCCAGCATAGGATGGCCCGGATGGTTACCGAGATCGGGTTCGTCAGCCTGCTGGTCGCCGGCCTGGGCGCGCTGGCCGGTGGCCTGGGGTACGTCGCGGTCCGCATAGCTAGAGGTAAATGGTGAGCGCGAGGAGTGAGCCGGTTTTGCGAGCCCCGCAGTCGCGAACGAAGGTGGCGCTGTGAATAGTGAGAATCCGCTTCAGCCGCCGTGGTTGAACGCGCCGCCGGTCGAGGAGTACCCGTACGAGGAGAGTCACGACCTGCGCGTCGGCCCGAAGCTGCACCCGAGCCTGGACGGCCTGCTGCCGTACATCGGGGTGTGGCGTGGCCGGGGCCGGGGTGGGTTCCCGACGATCGAGGACTTCGACTACGCGCAGGAGATCCGGATCAGCCACGACGGCCGGCCGTTCCTGTTCTACGAGTCGCGGGCCTGGATCCTCGACGAGCAGAGCCGTCCGGTCCGCCCCGCCGGCCGTGAGGTGGGTTGGTGGCGTCCGGTGCTCGACGGTGAGCGGGTGACCGACGAGCTGGAGGCGCTGATGACCACGCCGACCGGCGTGATGGAGCTGCACATCGGCAAGCGCAAGGGCACCCAGATCGAGTTCGCCACCGACGCGGTCGTGCGTACCGCCACGGCGAAGGAGGTCACCGCCGGTGCCCGGCTGTTCGGCATCGTCGAGGGCGCCCTGCTCTACGCGCAGGAGATGGCCGCCGTCGGTCAGCCCTTGAGCCCGCACCTGTCCGCCCGCCTGACCCGGGTGGCCGGCTGACCCGCCTCAGTTCCCGGCGATCATGAAGTTGGCGGCGACAAGTCGGGCGCCCCGGCACCGCCAACTCCATGATCAACGGGGTGGGGGGAAGCCCAGGAGGGTCTGGATGCGCCGGGTCAAAGGGGAACTCGGGCGGGGAATGCCGTCCAGGGTCGTGACCTCCGCCGGGCCGCGCAGCGAGCTGGTCAGCCAGACGGCCTCGGCCTCGTGCAGGTCGGGCACCGTCGGCAGGTGCTCACCGGCGTCCAGGCCCAGCTCCCCGGCGCGGCTCAGGAGATGGTGGGCGGTCACGCCGGGCAGGATCCCGGTCCGGGCCGCCGGCACCGTGAGGAGACGGCCGCCGATCAGCCACACCACGTTCGCGGTGGGCCCCTCCAGCACGTAGCCGTCGGTCGAGACCCAGAGCACGTCGTCCACGCCGCTGCGCTGCGCCCACCGCCGGGCGGCGGTGCTGAGCGCGTACGAGATGGACTTCACACCGCTGGGCAGCCACAGCAGTTCCGGGCGGGACCGGGCGGCCACCCCGAGCGGCAGCGTGGCGACAGTCACCCCGTCACGCCGGGCCAGGCGGGCGGACGCGGGCACCTCGCCGAGCGTGGCGTACACCGTGGGTGGCCCGCCGCCCTCCGGTCCCCGCGTGCAGACCAGCCGCAACGCGCCCTCGGTGTGCGCGGGCCAGCCGGCGCACACCGCGTCCAGCAGCTCGACGAGCGCGGCATCAGGGGGTAGCGGCAGGTCGATCGCCGCCGCACCGGCCCGCAGCCGGGCCAGGTGGGCGTCGCGCAGCCACTGGCGGCCGTCGCGCAGGTGCAGCGTCTCGAACAGGCCGTCACCGTGCAGGACGCCCCGGTCGTCGCCGCGCAGCACCGGCTCGCCCGCCGGTACGAGCCCCCGGCCGAGCACCGCCACCCGTGTCGTACCCACTGGCGCAGCGTAGTGGCGTACCCCCGGCGGTGGGACGGCCGGCGCGGCGGCCGAACTATGATCGAAGGGTGTCCGAATCCTCCCTCGCGGAAATGCTCCGCTCGCGCGGGCTGCGGCTGACGGCGCAGCGGCAACTGGTGCTCCAGGCCGTCCTGGATCTGGGGCACGCCACCCCGGAGCAGGTGCACACAGCGGTCCGCGAGGTGGCGGCCGGAGTCAACATCACGACCATCTACCGCACGCTGGAGCTGCTGGAACGGCTCGGCCTGGTGACGCACACGCACCTGTCGCACGGTTCGCCGACCTACCACGCGGCGGGCGAGCACCAGCACGTGCACCTGGTGTGCCGGGAGTGCGGGGCGATCGACGAGATCTCCCCGGAGATGCTCCGCCCGCTCGCCGACCAGCTGGACGAGCAGCGCGGGTTCCAGGTCGACATCGGGCATGTCGCGCTCTTCGGGGTCTGCGGCCGCTGCACACAGGACGGGGAACGCACATGATCGACATCGCGGGCGCGGTGGCCACCGACGCCATCGACGACCAGACCCGGGACCAGCCGGAACCGGCCCACCGGACGGCGGGCGTCGGCCCGGTGGCCGCCCACTACGGCGACCCGATGCGCGAGCAGCGGCTCCTGGCCACCGGCGTGGGCCTGGTCGACCGCTCGCACCGGGGCGTGGTCGCGGTGCCCGGCGAGGAGCGGATCGGCTGGCTGCACACGCTCACCAGCCAGCACCTGGCCGCGCTGGCGCCCTGGCAGGGCACCGAGCTGCTGGTGCTCTCCCCGCACGGGCACGTCGAGCAGCACGCGATGGTCGCCGACGACGGCGAGACCACCTGGCTGGACACCGAGCCGGGAATGACCGAGGGCCTGCTGTCGTACCTGGAGAAGATGCGGTTCTTCAGCAAGGTCGACCCGCGCGACGCCACCGCCGACCACGCGCTGCTGTCGCTCGTCGGGCCGGAGGCACCCGGTGCGCTCGACACGCTCGGCGTCACCGGGCTGGCCGCTCCCGACGTGGCGGCGGTGCCGGGCCCGAAATTCCGTTCCGGTGAGCTGCCCGCGCGGCCCTCAGTGGTGTACGACGTCAAGCCGCTCCCGATCGGCGGCTGGGCCCGGCGGGTGGCGCTCGGCGTCGACCTGCTCGTGCCCCGGGCGGCAATGGCCGGGGTGGTGGCGGAGCTGCGCGGCGCCGGGGTGCCGGCGGCCGGGCTGTGGGCGTACGAGGCGATCCGGGTGGCCGCCAAGCGGGCCCGGGCCGGCGTGGACACCGACCACCGGACGATCCCGGCCGAGGTGGACCTGATCGCCCCGGCCGTGCACCTGGACAAGGGCTGCTACCGGGGGCAGGAGACGGTCGCCCGGGTGCACAACCTGGGCAAGCCGCCCCGCCGGCTCGTGCTGCTGCACCTGGACGGCGTGGCGAGCGACCAGCCGCCCGCCGCCGGTACGCCGGTGACGCTCGACGGCCGGACCGTCGGCTTCGTGGGCACCGCCGTGCAGCACTACGAGCTGGGTCAGGTGGCGCTGGCGGTCCTGAAGCGCAACACGCCCGACGACGCGCGCCTGCTCGTCGGCGACAGCGCCGCCGCCATTGACATGTAAGGAAGGGCCCCCTATTAACGCCTCCGGTAGAGGAAGGGCCCCTTCTTAACACCGCTTACGCCGGAAATCCTCCGGTCGACCCGGCGTCGGGCACCCGTCTAGGATCCGGGGCATGACGACAGGGACGTTGATCACGGTTGCCCCCACCGGCGCGGAGTCAGCGAAGGCGGAGGTGCCGGCGCTGCCGGTGACGCTCGACGAGCTGCTGCTGACCGCCAAGGAGTGCGAGGCGCTCGGCGCCGCCGTGATCCACGTCCACATCCGCGACGACGACGCGCGGCCCACGCTCGACAAGGGGCGGCTGCGCGACACCGTGGCGGCGCTGCGGGAGAGCACCGACCTGATCGTGCAGCTCTCCTCCGGCGGCGCGGTGACCGACCCGGAGTCCGCCCGGCTCGCGGTGCTCGACGCCGGGCCGGACATGGCCTCCTGCACCATGGGCACCGTCAACTTCGGCGACGACGTGTTCCTCAACCGGTGGGAGTTCATCGTCGACCTGCACACCCGGATGCAGGAGCGGGGCGTCGTCGCCGAGTACGAGATCTTCGATTTGGGCCACCTCACCGCCCTGCAGCGGCTGCTCGGCAAGTACGGCCCGCCGCACGGCGGGCACGTGCACGTCGACTTCGTGATGGGGGTGCCGGGCGGCATGCCGGGCACCACGGCGACGCTCGTGGCGGCCCAGCAGATGCTGCGCGACCTGCCCGAGGGCACCACGTTCTCGGCCACCGGCATCGGGCGCAGCACCATCCCGGTGATGCTGGCCTCGCTGTCGACCGGCGGCCACCTGCGTGTCGGCATGGAGGACACTGTCACGTACGCCAAGGGACGCCCGGTGGAGTCCAACATGCAGCTCGTCGCGCGGGCGGTCGGCTTCGCCCAGCTCGCTCAGCGGCCTCCGCTGACCACTGCCGAGGCCCGTACGCTGCTCGGCCTCCCGGCCGCCGCCCGGTAAGCGGCACACCCGGCGGCGACCCCGTACCGGTACGTCCGCCGTCGCAGGTCACCCCGCCGCCTGTCGGGTCCGTCCCCTCGGTACGGTCCATACCGTGGGAAAAACGTACGAGGGCGGCGTGCCGCTCGCCGAGGTGGTCCGGTCCGGATTCGTGGAGGGCGTCCACCGGGGTTCCGTGGTGGTGCTCGACGCCGCCGGCGAGCCGGTCGCCGGGGCCGGCGACGTCACCTCGCCGATCTTCCCCCGCTCGTCCAGCAAGCCGATGCAGGCGGTCGGCATGCTCCGGGCCGGACTGCCGCTCACCGGTCCGGCCGACGTGGCGCTCGTCGCGGCGAGCCACGCGGGTGAGGAGTTCCACGTCGAGCGGGTCACAGCGCTGCTGCGCGACGCCGGCCTGACCGAGGAGGCGTTGCACTGCCCGCCGGACCTGCCGTTCGGCGAGGCCGCCCGGGAGGCGGTGCTGCGGGCCGGCGGCGGTCCGGCCCGGGTGCTGATGAACTGCTCCGGCAAGCACGCCGGCATGCTGCGTACCTGCCTGGCCGCGGGCTGGCCGCTGGACGGCTACTGGCGCCCGGAGCACCCGCTCCAGCAGCACCTGACCGCCACGATCGAGGAGGTCACCGGGGAGCGGGCAGCGGCGGTCGGCGTCGACGGTTGCGGCGCACCGGTGCTCGCGGTCTCGCTGACCGGGTTGGCGCGGGCGTTCCTGCGGCTGGTCGGTGCCGAGCCGGGCAGCGTAGAGCGGACGGTGGCGGACGCGATGCGGGCGTACCCGGAACTGGTCGGCGGCACCCAGGCGGAGGACACCCGGCTGATGCGCGGCGTACCCGGCCTGCTCGCCAAGATCGGCGCGGAGGGCGTGATCGCGGCGGCGGTCCCGGAGGTCGGCGCCGTGGCCCTGAAGATCGATGACGGTGCGGCGAGAGCCCGCACGCCCGTCCTGGTGTCCGCCCTGGCTCGCCTGAACGTGCGCGCCCCCGTGCTCACCGAGTACGCCGAGTCGCCCCTGCTCGGCGGCGGCCTTCCGGTGGGCGCCATCCGCCCCGCCTGGTGACCCCGCACCCCGCCCACCCGATCTCGGTGAGAGGGCGAGAAGGTCAGGGCAGGAAAGGCAGGAGGGCGGCGTTCGTCTCGGTGGGGCGCTCCAGGGGGAGCAGGTGGGCGGCATCGGGGACGTCTTGCATGCGTACACCGTTCGGGGCCTCGTCGGCGATGCGGTCGGACAGGCGGCGGATGTCGGCCAGGTCGTCGGCACCGGTGCCGACGAGCACCGGTACGCGCAGCTCGCCCAGCCGGTCGATGGCCGGCGGGTCCAGCTCGCCCACCTCGATCACGCTCAGCGCCTGCTCGGCGGCGAGCGCCCGGCGGTCCATCTCCTCGGCGAACCGGATCAGCTCCGGGTCGACGTCCTCCGGGCTCCGGGTCGGGCCGACGACCCAGAACCGCACCTCCCCGGCGGCGGTGGCGGCGAAGTCCTCCGGGTCCACGTCGCCGACCAGTTCGTCCCAGAGCTGCTCGGTCTCCTCGGACCACTCGGTGCCGGAGACCGGAGCGCCGAAGAGCGCCAGCGCCGAGACCCGCTCCGGGTGGGCGAGCGCGGTGTCCACCGCGACCCGGCCGCCGAACGAGCAGCCGACGAGCGCGGCCCGCTCGATGCCCAGCGCGTCGAGCAGCCCGATCACGTCGTCGTGGTGGGCGAACGGCGCGGGCGGCAGCTCCGACTCGCCGTAGCCGCGCAGGTCCAGGGCGAGCACCCGGTGTCGCTGCGCGAGCGCCGGGATCTGCCCGCGCCACATCCGCCGGTCGGCGATGCCGGCGTGCAGCAGCACCACGGCGGTTCCGGTGCCGCTCTCGTCGTACGCGAGCTGGGCACCGTTGATATCGATCTTGGTCACGGGGGAGAACGGTACGGACCGGGACACGGGGTCCGCAACCCACCTCCAGTGACCCTGCTAACTCTGGCTAGCGATTTGCTTGCAGGAGTTAGCAGGCCGGGTTAGCGTTGAGGCATGGCCACCAGCAAGGACCTTCCCGATGTCGGCGGGTTCATTCGCGACCTGCGGCGCAACGCGAAGATCTCACTGCGCCAGCTCGCCGAGCAGGCGGGCGTCAGCAATCCCTACCTGAGCCAGATCGAGCGCGGACTGCGCAAGCCGAGCGCCGAGGTGCTGCAGCAGCTCGCCAGCGCGCTGCGGGTCTCCACCCCGGCGATGTACCTGCGTGCCGGGCTGCTGGACGACAAGGAGGGGCAGGGCGTGCTCGCGGCGATCGCCGTCGACCCCGAGCTGACCATGGCCCAGAAGCAGTCGCTCACCCAGATCTACGAGACGTTCCGGCGCGAGAACGCCCGCCTGGCCGAGGCGACCGAGGCGGCCACCACGACCGAGGCGGCCACCGCGACCGGGCCGGCCACCACGACCGGGACGGCCACCGCGCCGGAGGCCCCGGCGACGGTGGCGGCGGCCGCGACCGGTCCCGTCACGCCGGAGGGCACGCCGACCGAGGCGGTCCTCGAATCGGTGGCCGTCACCGAAGCGGGCGCCGCGCCCGCTCCGACCACCGCCGCCCCTGAGCAGACGGCCGCCCGCCGGGCGGCCCGGAAGGCCGCCGGTGCGGCCGAGGAGGAGCAGTCATGACCACCCAGCCGAAGACCAACCGCATCCCCGCACCCCTCTACGCCGCCGCCGGCGCCGGTGAGCTGGCCCTGGAGCAGCTGCGCAAGCTGCCGACAGTGGTCAGCGGTCTCGGCACCCGGGTCGTCGCCGACCTCGGCGGCAAGGCCGTCGTCACCGGCTTCGAACTGCGCCAGAAGGCCACCGAGACGCTGAAGACCGCCAACCAGACCGCCACCGGGCTGCGCGAGCGGGCCGTCACCACCGACCTCGACCAGCTGCGCGAGGCGGCCAACCTGGAGAAGCTGCGCGAGGCGGCCAACCTGGACAAGCTGCGGGACGCCGCCGCCCTGGACAAGCTCCGCGAGGCCGCCACCCGCAACGCCGCCGTCGTGGTGGCCGGCGCGCACGCCGCCCAGGAGCGCGCGCTGGCCGCGTACGCCGAGCTGGTCGCCCGCGGTGAGCGCGTCGTCGGTGCCGGGGTGCTGGAGGCCGCCGACACGGTGAACGCCGACATCGAGGCCACCGAGGCCACCGGCACCGAGGTCGCCACGAAGACCGAGACCGCCCCGAAGCCGGAGACCACGCCGAAGGCCGCCGCGACGACCGAGGCGCCCACCCCGGCCGAGGTGGCCGAGGCGGTGGCCGCCAAGCCGGCCGCGGTGAAGCGCACCCGCGCCACCAAGGCGACCGCGACCAAGGCCGCCACGAAGACGACCGCCGCCGAGCCGGCCACCCCGTCGGCGAAGCTGCCGAGAACCACGAAGCGGACCCGCCCGGCCGCCGAGTGACCCGAAGCTCCACCCGGACCCCGGACAACGTCTTGTCGGACGTTTCCGGGGTCTCGGCATAAGCTTGCCCCCATGGCCATCGCCGCGCCGATCTTCGCGTTCGCAGTCCAAGATGTGATCCAGCTGATCCTGCTCGTCTTCGCCCTGGTCGTACAGGGAGTGGCGCTGGTGCACGCGGTCACCCAGCGCGGCGACGGGTTCGCCGCGCTCGGCACGCTGCCCAAGGGCGGCTGGGTCGCCATCCTGGCGGTCTGCCTGCTGCTGACCCTGCTCGGCTTCGGCCCGATCAGCCTGTTCGGACTGATCGGCATCGCGGCCGGTCTCATCTACCTGCTCGACGTGCGGCCCGGCCTGCGGGACCTGCACGACGGCCGAGGGTCCTGGTGAGAGGTTTCCGCTGGCCCCCGCCGCCGGACGGCGGTCCCCGCACCTGGGGGCCCGGCCCCGGCGCGCCCCGGACCGGG
Source organism: Micromonospora sp. CNB394 (assembly GCF_000374985.1). Lineage (NCBI taxonomy): Bacteria > Bacillati > Actinomycetota > Actinomycetes > Micromonosporales > Micromonosporaceae > Micromonospora > Micromonospora sp. CNB394. The sequence goes on from NZ_KB895848.1 coordinate 81,779, forward strand.
CGTCCCGCACTCCCCGAGCCGGAGACGGAGCTGGTCGCCACCCCACACGGGGTGAGCCTGGAACGGCTGGTCACCGGCACCGGTGACCCGGTCACCGTGTTCGCGCACGGGCTCGGCAGCGGCATCGCCACCACCCGTCCGTTCGGCAGTGGCATCGCTGGGCGGCGCGTCTTCTTCCAGTTCCGCGGGCACGGCCGCTCCGACTCCCCGCCCGGGCCGTGGAGCTACCTGGACCTCGCCCGTGACCTGCGCGCGATGGCGGACCTGAGCGGCGCGACCCGGGCGTTCGGCGCCAGCCTCGGCGCGGGTGCGCTCTGCCGGCTGCTCGCGGAGAGCCCGGAACGCTTCGGGAGACTCGTCTTCTTCCTGCCCGCCGTGCTGGACGAGCCGCGTGGTGAGGCGGCCCGCGCCCGGCTCACCGGCCTGCTCGACGCGGTGGCCGAGGGCGACGCGTCGGCGCTGGCCGACGCGGTGTCGCTGGAGCTGCCGCCGTCGGTGCGTAACACCCCAGCCGGGTGGGCGTACCTGCGGCAGCGACTCGACCAGTTGCTACGCGACGGGCTCGCGCCGGGACTGGCCGACCTGCCCGCCCAGGCTCCGCTCGACGACGCCGGGTCGCTCGCCGCGGTCGCCGCGCCGGCCCTGGTCATCGCCGCCGCCGAGGACGACCTGCACCCGGTCGCCGTCGCCGAACGGCTCGCCGCCGCGCTCCCGAACGCCACCCTGCACGTGTACGACCGTCCCGGCGTGCTCTGGACCGAGCGCGCCGACCTGCGGGAGCGCGTCTCGGAGTTCCTGAACGGGTAACGTCGCGGTCCATGGGCGTCACACACCACGGCCGTACGCACCGGCTCGACCTCGCCGACCCGACCCTGCGCGAGTGGACGTGCCGGGTGCTGGCGGCCGACCCCGAGCGGGGCGTCGTGCTGGACCGGTCCGCGTTCTACCCCGGCGGCGGCGGGCAGCCGCCGGATCACGGCGTGCTGCTCTGGCAGGGCGTACAGACCCGGATCGTCGGCACCCGCAAGGGCGACGACCTCTGGCTGATCCCGGCCGAGGGTGACCCGGTGCCGCCGGTCGGCACCGAGGTGGTCGGCGCGGTCGAGGACGCCCGCCGGAGCATGCTGATGCGTACCCACTCCGGGCTGCACGTGCTCTGCGGCGTGGTGTTCCGCGACTTCGGCGCGCTGGTGACCGGCGGCAACATGGAGCCGGGCGAGGCGCGGATGGACTTCAACCTCCCCGAGGTGCCGCCGGACTTCAAAGCCCGCATCGAGGAGCTGGTGAACGCCGAGGTGGCCGCCGACCGGTCGGTGGCCGTACGGGTGCTGCCGCGCGCCGAGGCGCTCGCCCTGCCGGACATCATCCGTACCCAGTCGAACCTGATCCCGCCGGAGGAGCAGGAGGTGCGGATCGTCGACATCGTCGGGCTGGACGTGCAGGCCGACGGCGGCACGCACGTCGCCTCCACCGCCCAGATCGGCAAGGTCCAGGTGGTCAAGGTGGAGAGCAAGGGCCGGGCCAACCGCCGGGTACGCGTGCGCCTGGCGGACTGAGTCAGCCGGGCGCGCGCCGGGACCGCAGCGCGCGTGCCTTCTGCCGGTTGCCGCAGCGCTCCATGGCGCACCAGCGGCGCTGCCCCGGCCGCGAGGTGTCCACGAAGACCAGTTGGCAGTCGTGCGCGCCGCACTCCCGGATCCGGGCCGCGTACGGGCCGGTGAGCAGGTCCACCGCGTCCCGGGCGAACGTCGCGACCACCTGAGCGCCGGTCAGCGGCGTACGCCAGGACCGGCTGCCGTCCGGACCGGCCTGCGGGCTCAGCGGCAGCCCGGCCGCCGCGTCGTTCACCACCGCCAGGTCCGCGGCGGGCGGGGCCTCGTCACGGGTACGCGCCTGCGCCACCCGCCAGAGCGCGTCGCGCAGTCGACGGGCGGCGGCCAGGTCGTCCGCGTCGACGGTGACGGCGGCGGGGTCGAGCCGCAGCCGGGACGCGGCCAGCCAGTCCGCCAGGTCGTCCGGGCGGTGCAGCACCTCGTAGCGGGCGAACGCCCCCGGGCCGCCGGTGGTCAGCAGCTCCAGGCAGAGTGCGCCCGGGTCGAAGCGGTATCTCGTGCCTTCGGGAGTGATCAGGGTGAGACCGCTTGCGCCGTTCGTCACGTAACCACTATAACTGGTTACACCAGCTGACCACGGAGGACGTATGGCGCGGGACTGGAAACTCGTCATCGACTGTGCCGACCCGATCGGGCTGGCCCGCTTCTGGGCCGAGGCGCTCGGCTACCAGGTCGAGGACAACAGCGTGCTGATCGAGCGGCTGGCCGCCGCCGGTGCGGTGCCGCCAGAGGCGTACGTCGAGGTGGACGGCCGCAAGGCGTGGCGCCAGCTGGCGGCGGTACGCCACCCGGACGACCCGGTCGACCCGGCCAGCGGCACCGGGCTGGGCCGGCGGTTCCTGTTCCAGGCCGTCCCCGAGCCCAAGCGGGGGAAGAACCGCCTCCACGTCGACCTGCACGTCGGCCCGGAGGGGCGGGCGGCGGAGGTGAAGCGGCTGACCGCGCTCGGCGCGACGGTGCTGGCCGAGGTCGCCGACCGGGGCAGCGAGCACACCACGATGGCCGACCCGGAGGGCAACGAGTTCGACGTGCAGTGATCGTTCAGCGCGGCAGGTGAGCCGCCCGGACGGCGAGCAGCCAGCGTTCCACTGTTTCCTCGTCCGGGCGTTCCGGCAGCGGCGAGCGGATGCGGCCGAACTCCGCCTCGGCGGTCGCCACCAGGGCCTGCGCCTCGTCCAGCGCGCCACCGGCGACCCGTTCGCCGAACGCGCGGAACCACTCCGGGTCGGCGAGACGGATCTCCAGCACGCCCGTCGCATAGAGCACCCGGCCCTGGTGCAGCAGCCGGGCCAGGTGCCGGGCGTGCTTCGCCGAGCGCCGTCGCCCGCCGCTGTCCGCCGGAGCGGTGGCGAGCTTGCGGAACTGCTGTGAGGCGTACCCGAGGTAGGCGTCGCGGACCCGGGGCGCGCTGAGGAAGGCCGACCGGATGGTGATCAACTCCGCGCCGAACCCGGTCCGGGTCTCGTAGCAGTCCTCGGGCAGCCACATCAGCTCGGTGGCGGTCGGGTTGCCACTCAGCGCCAGCAGCGCGTACTTGCGCGCCTCGTGCAGCGTGACGTCCGGCTCGGTCGTCACGACCGACTCGCGGGGCGGGCGCAGGCCGTGGAACGCGACTGTGGGCGCGGCGAACACGCCGATCCGGTCGGTGTCCGAGCCGGGACCGGCCAGCCCGTACGCGACCGAGCCGACGACCCCGGACAATAGCAGGTGCATACCGGTGATGATCGCCCATCCGGGTCCTCCGGGAAACCGGACTTCCGCTGTCAGGTATCGGTGACACGGTGATCCCATGAACTCACCACTGACCGGAACTGTCGCGCTCGTCGCGGGCGCGACCCGGGGCGCCGGCCGGCAGATCGCCGTGCAGCTCGGCGCCGCCGGGGCCACCGTCTACGCCACCGGCCGCACCACCCGCGAGCGCCGCTCCGAGATGGGCCGGCCGGAGACCATCGAGGAGACCGCCGAGCTGGTCACCGCCGCCGGGGGCACCGGAATCGCCGTCGCTGTCGACCACCTGGACCCCGAGCAGGTACGCGCCCTGGTCGAGCGGATCGACGCCGAGCAGGGCCGCCTCGACGTGCTGGTGAACGACGTCTGGGGCGGCGATCCGCTGATCACCTGGGAGAAGCCGGTCTGGGAGCAGCCGCTCGACGCCGGTTTCCGCATGCTGCGTCTCGCGGTCGACACGCACATCATCACCAGCCACTTCGCGTTGCCGCTGATGATCCGCAACCCGGGCGGCCTGGTCGTCGAGGTCGGCGACGGCACCAAGGAGCACAACGACCGGGAGTACCGCCTGTCGGTCTTCTACGACCTGGCCAAGGTGTCGGTGAACCGGCTCGGCTTCAGCCAGGCGCACGAGCTGGCCCCGCACGGCTGCACCGCTGTCTCGCTCACGCCCGGGTGGCTGCGCTCGGAGGCGATGCTCGACCACTACGGCGTCACCGAGGCCACCTGGCGCGACGCCGCGAAGACCGAGCCGCACTTCGTCATGTCGGAGACGCCGGCGCTCGTCGGGCGCGCGGTGGCAGCCCTGGCCGCCGACCCGGACCGGGCCCGCTGGAACGGGCAGTCGCTGGACAGCGGCGGCCTGGCCCAGGTGTACGGCTTCACCGACGTCGACGGCAGCCGCCCGCACTGGGCCCGCTACTACGAGGAGGTGGTCAAGCCGGGCAAGCCGGCCGACCCCGACGGCTACCGCTGACCCGACGGCGGATCGGTGTAGAGCGCCGCCGCGCGGCGGGCCGCCTCGGCGAAACGCGCCCGCAGTTGCGGCGGCGCCAGCACCTCCACCTCCGGGCCGAGCGCCAGCAACTGGCTGTACGCGACGTCCACCGACTCGACCGGCAGCCGCAGCACCAGCCGGCCCTGCTCGTCCGGCGGCCCGGCCGCGTCCACCGCCTCGGTGTAGACGAACGGCGCGTCCACCAGGTGCCGCAGCGCCCGCAACCCGGCCGGGCCGAGCCGCACGGTGACCCGCTTCCGCAGCAGCTCGCGCAGGAACGCGCCCGCCTGCTCCCGCCAGTACGCCCCGAGGTCGAAGTCCTCGTCCCGGTCGAAGCCGTCGGCACCCACCTCGACCGCTGTCACCCGGTCCACCCGGTACGTCCGCCAGGCGTCGCCGACCCGGCCGACGAGGTACCAGACCCCGTTCTTCAGCACCAGGCCGTACGGTGCCAGCGTGCGGGTCACCTCGCGGTCCCCGCGCCGGTAGCGCAACTCGACCATCCGGTCCCGCCAGACCGCCCGGGCCAGCTCGGCGAGGGCCGGCGGCGGCGCGGTCTCCCGGAACCAGCCGGGCACGTCCAGGTGGAACCGCTGCCCGGTACGCGCGGGCGCGTCCCGCAGACTCGGCGGCAGCGCGGCGAGCACCTTCAGTTCGGCGGCGGCCACCGAGTCGGCCAGTCCCATGTCACCGGCCGGTCCGGGCAGCCCGGCCAGGAACAGCGCCTCGGCCTCGTCCCGGCTCAACCCGGTCAGCCGGGTCCGGTAGCCGCCGAGCAGCCGGTAGCCGCCGGCCCGGCCCCGGTCCGCGTACACCGGGACACCTGCGGCGGAGAGCGCCAGCACGTCCCGGTAGACGGTCCGCTCGGACACCTCCAGCTCGCGGGCCAGCTCGGCGGCGGTCATCGTCTCCCGGGACTGGAGCAGCAGCACAAGCGAGATCAGCCGGGACGCACGCACCCCCCCATTGTGTAAGGAAGGGCCCCTTGTTAACGCATACGGATTGGAGGGGGCCCCTCCTAACAGGCCGGGTTCGTGCGCGAGCCCACTAGGCTGTGCCGTCGTGAACGCCTCCCGTACCGTCGCGCCCGTCACCGGCGCGGCCACCCGCTTCCTCGGCGGCGCCGGGCTGCTGCTGCGCGGCTTCGGCATGTACGTCCGCAGCCCGAAACTGATGCTGCTCGGCGTGATCCCGGCGCTGATCACCGGCGCGCTCTACGTGGCGCTGTTCGCCACGCTGATCTACTTCGTGGACGACCTGGCGGGGTGGCTCACCCCGTTCGCCGACGACTGGTCGTCGCCCTGGCGCAACCTGCTGCGGGTCGCCGCCGGGCTCGCCGTGGTCGGGGTCGCCGGGCTGGTAGGGGTGCTCACGTTCACCGCCGTCACGCTGGTCATCGGTGACCCGTTCTACGAGGCGATCTCCGAGCGGGTCGAGGACAGGCTCGGCGGCACCCCGGGCGCGGTGGACGTGCCGTTCTGGTCCTCGCTGCGGCGCAGCCTCGCCGACTCGCTGCGCCTGGTGGCGCTGTCCGCGCTGATCGGCGTACCCCTGTTCGCGGCCGGTTTCATCCCGGTGGTGGGACAGACGGTCGTGCCGGTGGTCGGCGCTCTGGTGGGTGGCTGGTTCCTGGCGCTGGAGCTGGTCGGTGCACCGTTCTACCGGCGGGGGATGCGGCTGCCGGACCGGCGGGCGCGGCTGCGGGCCGACCGGCCGGCGGCGCTCGGCTTCGGGGTGGCGGTCTTCCTGTGCTTCCTGATCCCGCTCGGCGCGGTGCTGGTCATGCCGGCCGCCGTCGCCGGGGCCGCGCTGCTGGCCCGCCGTTCGCTGGGCCAGCCGATCGAGGAGAACTGAGATGGACACCGTCCTGGTCGAGGGGGACATCACCGCGCAGCAGGTCGACGCGATAGTCAACGCCGCCAACTCGTCGCTGCTCGGCGGCGGCGGAGTGGACGGCGCGATCCACCGGCGCGGCGGCCCGGCGATCCTGGAGGAGTGCCGGGCGCTGCGCGCCTCCCGGTACGGGCGCGGGCTGCCCACCGGCCAGGCCGTCGCCACCACCGCCGGCAACCTGCCCGCGCGCTGGGTGGTGCACACCGTCGGGCCGGTCTTCTCGCCAGGAGAGGACCGTTCGGCGTTGCTGCGCGACTGCTACGCCAACAGCCTGCGCGCCGCCGACGGGCTGGGCGCGACACGGATCGCGTTCCCGCTGATCTCCGCCGGGATCTACGGCTGGCCGGTCGAGGACGCGGTGGCCCAGGCGATCACCGTGCTGCACGCGGCCACCCCGGAGCACGTCACCGAGGCGCGGCTGGTGCTGTTCGGCGCCGACACGTACGCGACAGCGGTGCGGGTGGCCGCCGGGCTCAGCTGAGCGTGCGCCGGCACGACCACTGGCTGTCCACCGGCCGGTAGCCGAGCCGCTCGTTGACCGCCAGCATCGGGGCGTTCACCTCGTGGTTCGAGGTGTACGCGGTGCGTGCCCCGCGCGCCGCCGCACGGTGAAGTGCGGCCTGCTTGGTCAGGCGGGCCAGCCCTCGCCCCCGGTACGCGGGCAGCGTGCCGGTGAAGTCCGACCACATCCGGTCGCCGTCCCGCTGGACCAGGCTGAGCGCGGCCAGTTCCCCGTCCACCTCGGCGAGTGTGCTCGCCTCCCGGTCCAGCCCCGGGTTGTCCCAGCACTCGTACCGCCACAGGTCGAAGCCGAGCGCATCAGTCGGCACGTCCCCCGGTTCGTCCCGGGACGCCTCGGCGTCGACCCGGTGCACCAGGCGCGGGTCGAGCCCGGCGGCGGGCACCAGCCGTACGCCCGGCGGCACCTGCGGCACCGGCGGGGGCGTGCTCAGGTCCAGCGCCGAGTAGCGCACCTCCCGGCTGGGCGTGAAGCCGTGCCGCTGCGCGAACGGCAGCGACTCGGTATGCGCGTAGGTGAGCACCTCGGTGGACCCCAGCGTCCGCAGGTGCCCGAGCGCGGCGTCGAACAGCGCCGTGCCGGTGCCCCGACGGCGATGCGCCGGGTGTACGTGCAGCAGGGAGATCGCCCCCACGCCGGGAGTCGAGGTCTGCGTGTTGCGGTACGCCGACGCCCAGCCCACCACCTCGCCGTCCGCCTCGGCGACCCAACCGGCCCAGTCCTCGCCGGGCGGTGGTTCGGTGATCATGCGGCGGGTCGATTCGACGCCGCGCACCATGTACGGGTAGACGCGCGCGCGCAACGCCACCACGGCGGGCGCGTCGTCGGGGCGGGCAGGACGGATCTCGGCTCCACTCATCCGGCGGACCCTAGCCCCGTCGCCGCCCCGCCGCGACCGGTTAGACCGCCCGGCAAGTTGTTATTGAGGGGTAGGGCAAATGTGCCGTGGTTATTCTGCGGCGTAGCGGACTTCGGGCTTGCCGAAGAAGGCTTTCACCGTGGCTGGCTGGTTCTGCCGGCGGCGTAGGTGCCGGCTGGCTGCGGTGGCCAGATCTGTAGGGCTGGCCGGGCGGGCTTGTGCGACATGGTGTTTGACGTCGTGGTTGAGCAGTTCCACGGGGTTGAGTTCAGGGGCGTAGCCGGGCAGGAAGTGCATCTCGATGTCGTCGGTGCGCTCGGTGAGCCAGTCGCGGATCATG
>NZ_KB895849.1:0-84376 GCF_000374985.1 Micromonospora sp. CNB394
CCGGGTCGTGCCCGCGCTGCCGCTGCCGCAGACCCGCAAGGGCGTGGCTGAACGCGCTGGTCAGGCCGGTCGCATCAGCCAGATCAGCGAGCAGCCGGGCACCAGCGTGCCCGACGATGCCCCGCCCGTCTCCGGTCACCATGATCTTCGGACGTATTGCGGTAGCCTTCATCCAGCAAGTGCCTTCCGTGACAGGAACATCGGACCCTCAGCAAGTCCTATTTTCCCTGATCAGAAGGCACTTCCTCGTTTCCGGTCCACTCCTTGGACAGCCCTTAACGAAGGGCCGAGGTTAGGGAGGGCCGTGTCCCGATGGCACGGCCCTCGCATTAATAGGCGACTTCCGAGAACGGCTGACTCGGCGTCCGAAGACACGGTGTCGTTGCCGAACCTTTCGAAGAACACCCAACATGCCCGCTCATCGGCTTATCAAAGCAGATCCGGGCGCCGCCGAGTCGCGCAGCGCCGACGCGCGGCTGCCGCGTCCAGCCCGGCAGCGGCGAACCGTCGGACTTGGCCCATCGCGGCCGTCGTGTCCCAGACCGCCCGGTTCAACAGCCGCTGCGTACGGTCCGGCGTGACGTCCCCGACCTGCTCGGCGATGCTCCACCCGTTGCGCTCCGGCATCTGGCTGACCAGCGCCGACACGTACCGGCCCGCGTGCTGCCACGTCTGCGTCCGCACGAAACACGACCGCAGCAGCCGCCTTCGATCTTGTCGTTCTCACAACACATGATCAACAGGCCGCTGCGTCCACTTCGCACACCCCCACCAACGCATCCCGCCAGGTCAGACCGCCATGGCGGCTGCCGTACTAGTGTGGCGCAGATCACAATGCGGTAGTCCTGAATTGGTTCCTGTCTGACGTCCTCCTCTTGCTGGAGGCCGTCATTGAGGATCCTGGTGTGGCGCTGAAGCGGGGCAGGGCCTCCGCCTCTAACTCTTGTAGGAGGCGGCAACCATTGCGCAGGATCGGCCTCTGAGCGCTGTTGGCGTTGCGCATAGGCGGCTGGCCGATCCGCCGAGCAGGTAATACCGTCATCCGCATGCCGGAGTTGTTACTGCCGACCGCAGGGCTGGTGCGCAGCCTTCGTCGAGTGTCGCGGCGAATGGGGTTCCGGCGTGCACGAGGGCGGCTTCGGTCTGAGGGCTGCACTGAAGCTGACCTTGTCCACATTCCCCTTGCCCTGCGGGTACCTCGCCTCAGCAGTCAATAGCGAACGCACAGGTGGCGTCCCCAAAGGGCATTCGTGACACCGACCGTGGTCCAGTAGGACTTCACTCGATCACCCTCATCCGGTGACTATCGCCGTAGCGCTCGCCGGGTGGCTATTAAACCTCAATCGGTCAGCAAAGAACTCTGGCTGCGAACGCTCCTCGAATCCGGATGATCGTCGGGCGGGTGAGCCATTACATCTCTCTTTCATGCCACGTCAGCAAACGACACAGGAATCATTCGTACTAGCAGGTCACCCTGGGAGGTATGGGTCAGGTTGGATGTGAAGCCTTACAGGGACACACTCGCGCTGCCGGGATTGCGGCCCCTGCTGCTGGTTGCGATCCTCGCCCGGGTCCCGGTGGCGGCCACCGCAGTGGCGATGACGCTGCACGTACTCGATCTGGGTCACGGGTATTTCGCTGCCGGGCTGGTCGGGGCCGTGCTGACGGTCGGTTCGGCGCTCGGCGCACCATTGCTCGGCCGGCTGGTCGACAAGCGTGGCCTGCGGCCAATGCTGCTGCTGACCACGGCAATCTCGGCGCTGTTCTGGGGCACGGCGCCGGTCCTGCCGTACCCGGTGCTGCTCGGTGCCGCGCTCGTCGGCGGGCTGCTCACACTCCCCGTCTTCTCCGTGGTCCGGCAGTCAATCGCCGCGCTGGTCCCGCCGACCCGGCGCCGTCAGGCGTACGCGCTGGACTCGATGTCGGTCGAACTCAGCTTCATGATCGGTCCGGCGGCGGCGGTGGCCCTTTCCACCAGTGTCTCGCCTACCCTGACCATGTACGCCGTCGGCGGCGGCATAGTGCTAGCCGGACTCACCCTGCTGGTGCTCAATCCGCCGACCCGGGCCCGGGACGAGGTGACGACGCCGGCGCAGCCGCTGCCCCGCCGGGAGTGGCTGACCCCACGGTTGATCGGGCTGCTCGCCGGTGGCGCGGCGGGAACGCTGGTGATCGCCGGCACCGAAGTGGCGGTGGTGGCGGTGCTGCGTGACGCCGGCCAGGTCGAATGGACTGGCGTGGTACTGGCATTCTGGGCCTCGTACTCGTTGGTCGGCGGCTTCACCTACGGAGCGCTGTCCCGCCCGGTGCCATCGCTGAGCCTTGCCCTGCTGCTCGGTCTGGTCACTATTCCGGTCGGTTTGGGCAGCGGCGAGTGGTGGCTGCTGGCCCTGGTGCTGCTGCCGTCCGGGGCGCTCACCGCGCCGACCGTAGCCGCCACCGCCGACGCGGTGAGCCGGCTGGTGCCGGCAAGCGTACGGGGTGAGGCGATGGGGTTACACGGCTCGGCGATGGTGGTGGGGCTGGCCCTCGGCACCCCGCTGGCCGGGGCGGTGATCGATGCCTCCGCACCGGCCTGGGGCTTCGCCGCGACGGGCTTGCTCGGCGCGGTAATCGCACTTGCGGTGGCACCGGCCGAGTTGCGTCACCGGCGGTCCGACGCTGCCGCCGAAGCCACCCTCACCCACACCGCCGGCTCCACGCCCGACTCCGCCTCCATTCGAGGATCGATTTAGCTGATACGCAGGTCGGCCCAGTGCAAGGCGTATTCGCCAAAGCCGCCCCACGGATCAGAACGTGAGGGGTTCGAGTCCCTTCGGGTGCACCACTTGAGCAAGGAATATAGCCAGTCGGCTATATTCCCTGCTTTCGTATGGGTCACGTGTGGGACACGGTTGTGACACACGTTTGCGCAGGTCAGGGGCGGTTTTATCGGCGGTTGCACCCCCTCGGGCGGCTCCCGACCGCCGAGCAGCCACGGAGCAGCACGATCCACCATCTTGGATTCTTGGGTTGCGACAATGGGAAGCGGTGCGCCTGATTCCGCAGGTAGCGGCCTTGGCTTGTTCCTCACCGGAGGAGACCCTGGCAGCTCGGCCACCTGATTTACGATCAGATGGTCCCAGGAACAGGGGCAGCTGGGCGTCCGATCTTGACGCCAATGCCGGGCATCAAGGTCTGGACCTGGACGAGATGGTGCTCGTTGAGCGCAAGTCCACCCCATAGGTGGCCTGGTCGCGGTGGCGCGGCACGACGTTCCCGAGGTGGTAATTCCATACCCCGAGCCGGGTGGTCGGTGATGAGGCGATCATGGTGCGCGCGGTCGAGGGCGGCGCGCAGGGTGGCGTGGTGTCTCCGGGCATCTCAGTCGATCCTCCACGAACACTTCGTTGCGAAGATATGCTTGCCGCGATAGGTTCCGAAGACCCCGCTGCAGGAGCCCACGTTCCTGATCCTGACCGCTCTGGCGGAAGGACCTATGCACGGCTATGGGCTGATCCTCGAGGTGACGGAGTTGTCGCAGGGTCGACTGTCCCTCCGGCCTGGCACGCTGTACGGCTCCCTCGACCGGCTGGCCGACGACGGACTGGTGACAGTGGACCGGAACGAGATCGTCGACGGCCGCGCCCGGAAGTACTACCGCCTCACCGACGAGGGGGCCAGGTTGCTGCGTACCGAGACGGATCGCATGCGCCGGGCGGTCGAGGCGGCGACCAGCCGCCTCGCTGGTCGTGGGGCGACGCAGCCCTTGATTGCGTCCCACAGTGCGCGTTTCGCCGGTGGTATCGCATGACGCGCGTGCTGCGTCAGCGCTACACCAAACTCCTGCGCTGGTACCCCGCCGCCGACCGGACCGACCGGGGCGTCGAGATCGTCGATACGTACATGGACCTCGCCCCCGCCGGGCAGCGCTGGCCGCAACTCGCGGACGTCGCCGACCTGGCGGCCGGCGGGCTGCGCCAACGCCTGCGGGCCCGCAACGCCGTCGGACTCGCCGATGCCCTGCCGCTCGCCGGCACTATCGCCTTGGTCGCGGGAACCGTGCTTGCCGCGATGGGCCTGATCCTCACGGAAGTGTTCCCGGATCCCGGTCAGTACGACGTCGGGGCCCCTATGCTGGGGCCGTTCCACACCCTTGGTGCCCTGGGGTGGATTACCTGGTTGCTTGTGCTGCCGGCAGGTGCCGCCGGATACGGACGATGGGCGGTCGCGATCGCGACCGCCGTGACGATCGGGGTGGCTGTGGCCGTAGCGGTCGTCCCCTCGACGGAGTTGACCTCGCTCCACCAGCCGAACTTGTTCGTGCTCGTGCCTCAACTCGCGCTCGGCCTGGTGGCGCTGGTGATGCCCCGCCGTCACAGCTACCGAGTCACCGCGGTCATCACCGCTTTCGTCCTCGCGACCGGGGTGGCGACGGTGCTGATCGGGCCGCGCTATGACGTGCGGTACGAGGCAATTCTCGGCGCGTTGCTGTTCCTGGCACTCATCGTCACTGGTGCGGTCCTCACGGCCCGGCGAGACCGGCGCGCCTGGTGGCCAGCGATCCTGCTACTCGGGCCGGTGCTGCTGCTCGGTCCGAGGTTCGGCCTGGCCGCTGTGCAGGCACTGCCCGCGTGGGACAGCCGGCGAGGAGCTGTCGCCTGGGCCGCGATGTCCCTGTTGGTAGCGGTGGCTTCGCTGCTGATCGCGGTGAGTTGGCAGACGAGACGCGCTCGGCACCGGGACGGCCTGGCATGAACAAAACATGCTTGGGAGCACGTCGAACATGCCACACCGAGTCAGGTCTCCAGTGGATACCGCAGTGCGTTCTGACCGGGATCATCCGGTTGCTCCGCACCAGGCGGACGCCTCGTCGACACCATCATCACCCTACGCAGCCTCATCCGGCAGGCATGGACCCTCTACCGATGGGACTCCCGCCCCACCCGCCGACCATGACCTTGACCAATCTGCGCGACCTCTTAACTGGGCAGGGTTTCGATCGGTTGGCCGGTGAGCGTGGCGATGAGGTCGAAGTCCTTGTCGACGGCCAGGACGGTTAGTCCGGTCTTTTCGGCGGTTGCGGCGATCAGCAGGTCGGGGATTGACGGGGCGCGGTGTTGGCCGCGGTCGGCGAGCAGCATCTGCACTTCCAGCGCCCGGTCCTCGATTGCGGGTGTGAGGTGTTCGACCGGCATCAGTGACAACGGTGGGGCAGCGAACTGCCGGCGTCCCGCTTCTCCGGAGCGCGCCGAGTAGCCGAGCTCGAGGCGCGTGATGGTGGAGAGCCGGACGAGGCCTCGGCTGATGCGCGCGCTCCACTCGTCGCGGTTCGCCGTGTGACCAAGTTGGAGGCGTACGTAGGCGGACTTGTCGATCAGCCAGTTCGTCACCGCCACGCGGCCTCCATCACCGCAGGGTCGGCGAGGTCGGCGAAGGCGTCTGCGGACCGTTGCCAGTCCTCGGCGGTGACCGTCCGGTCGCCGGCGGGGCTGATGTTCTCCTCGAACTTGCGGCGTAGGTACTCGTTGCGGGACAGTCCGAGGCTGGCGGCGGCGGCGTCGATGCGGTCCACGGCTTCTTGACTGAGATCACGGACGAGGATGTTGGGCATGTAGCACCTCCCGTAGGGGCGTGATATCACGATATCATGCCGACGATGGCGTGAACGCGGATTCGGAGCAGTTGCCGCACATGCCTCGTTGTCCACGGGCAGGTCTAGCGGCCCCGCCTGGCGCGAGTTCACAATCACCTGCCGTGATGGCGCTCCGTTGGTGCTCGGATGTCCGGTACGTGATCAGCACGAACTGATCGGGATCGGCAACGGACGCCTCGCTCCCGGACCATTTTACGCCTGATCTTGACCCTTCATCCGCTGCAGCGCCCGGACCAGCAGATACTCAGCCGCTTGTTTCGGCACGCAGCACCACTCGGCGGCACACGTGGAGCGGCGGTTACGCAACGTAGAGAGCATCTGATGGGTTCGGACTACGGATCAGAAGGTTAGGGGTTCGAGTCCCTTCGGGCGAACAAGATCATGAGGGGCCTGAACTGCGATAACGGCAGTCAGGCCCCTCATTGCATCTGTCTCTTCTGGTCGGCTGGGTGCTCGGTTGGTGCTCGTGCGACGAGCGCGCCCTACGTCCGGTCCCGTCCGGTGGGCGCAGTGGCGTCCGCCTGGTTCGATCATGATTGGCTTGCCGGGCGGCGAGTCCTGATCGATGGGATCCGGTGGTGGGTCCGGGTGGGTGCCCCGTGCGGAACATTGACTCCAGCCAGGCCGTTCGCTGAGCAGGTGCAGGTACTCCCCGGAGATCGCGTACTCGTCGCTCACCCCGCCACCATAGTGGCAACGGTTTCCGTTAGTGCGTTCTGCAGGGCGGCCCGTCCCCGGCGACGGACATGGGCCGACGACCCGCCTTGGGGGCGGGGCTCAGTGCTCGTCATAGTGGCCGGCGTGTGCCGCGTGCCGGTGGCCGTGGTGGATGTAGTCGAGGTGGTCGCCGTGCAGCACCGGTGAGTGGCCGCAGCCGTCTCCGTGGACGTGGTCGTGCTCTTCGGCGACGACGTGCTCACCGGAGGCGCACTCGTCGTAGTGGTCGTCGTGTGCCTGGTGCACGTGCCCGTCGTGGAGGTAGTCGGTGTGCCCTTCGTGCGCGACCGCGACGTGCCCGCATCCGTCCCCGTGGTGGTGTTCGTGCTGCTCGGCGGGGCGGTGTCCCTCGGTGCTGCACTCGTCGTAGTGCCCGTCGTGGGCGTGGTGCAGGTGTCCGTCGTGCAGGAAGTCGACGTGCCCGAGGTGCTGCACGCTCGGGTGCCCGCACTCCGGCCCGTGGGTGTGGCGGTGCTGGGCGGCATGGGTGGAGTGCATGGTGTCGGTGCTCATCTGGTCCTCCTGAGATCGTTTCACCCCGACGATACATGCAGTAGTGCGCATCTGTTCAGTGATCGCGAACACCGGCGAAGGTGTATGAGAAAACGAAAATCACTTCCGATAGACTGGCCCCTACCCTTCGACGGAGGAGATCTCATGGCCGTACCGAAGCGGAAGATGTCGCGGTCGAACACCCGGCACCGGCGGGCGCAGTGGAAGGCGGCCGTGCCGCCGCTGACGCCCTGCCCGTGTCCCCGCAAGGAGATGGTGGTGCCGCACCGGGCCTGCACCCACTGCGGTCTGTACAAGGGGCGTCAGGTAGTGGATCAGCCGTGACCTGCATCTGCTGCACGCTGCGCGACGATCTGCTGGACGAGGTGGCCCGGCTGGACACCACTGTCACGGTGGTGGACGCGGCGGGCCTGCGGGGCCTGATCGAGGCGGGGGAGAGCCTTCAGGCGCGGGGGCTGGCCGCGTACGAGGGGGACGACCGGGGTGTCGCCGACCTGCTGGTCGACCAGATCGAGTTCGCCGACGTGCTGGTGGTCAACAAGACCGACATGGTCGGCGCGGAGGACCTCGCGACGGTGGAGGCGCTGCTGACCCGCCTGATGCTTCTGGACGCCGACGCCATGCCCGACGCGCCCGTCCCCGCGAAGCCGCGCAGCGGTGGTGTAGACCCGTGGGCCGCGTGGTGGGCCGCCCTGTCCGCGCAGCCGTCGATGGCGCCGCTGCTGACCGAGCGAGCGGTGGCGCTCAGCGGCTTGAATCCGGCGGAGTTCGTCGCGTCGACCGACTGGCACGGCGAGGCGGCCCGGCGTGCCGGGTTCACCGATGCGACGGTCCCGTGCCAGTACGCCGATCATGCACTGATGGCTTTCCGCCGATGAGCCCGCCGTCACCACGTGGTGTCCAAGTGACCGTGGCCTACTGCGACGGCCACCGATGTCGCGCGCTACGCCACCGCGCCTTTCCGCCGGCGCCCGACGAGCCGGTGGACCTCGTCGAGATTCTCGGGCAGGCGGTCCGCGCCAGCCACGGCGGTGTCCTGATCCGGACGGAGTGCCTCGGCGCCTGCCACCGCGCACCCGCCCTGCTCCTGCTCACCGGTTCCGATCCGATCGGCCGGCGCGGCATGCTGATCGGTCCCGCCGAGGAGCGCCAGCACATCGATGCGGTGGTCGGCCTCATCCGGAAGGCGGACGTCCCGAGACCTGACGAAGTGTGATCATTGTGATCAGTGGCGGGCGGAGTCTCGGCCAGGGGTGCTGCCGTCGCGCTGACGACGGCGCGTGGCGACGGGCAGGAAGCCGGATGTGACGCGAGAACGGAAGCAGTGACGATGAGCAGTGATGGACCGTCGAATGGGACCGTCGAGGTGTTCGAACAGGCCGCGACGAGCTACGACCGGACCGGGGTGTCCTTCTTCGGGCCCTTCGGCGCGGAACTGGTCCGTCGCGCCGGTATCCGGCCGGGAGAGCAGGTCTTGGACGTCGGCTGCGGCCGAGGAGCGGTCCTGTTTCCGGCGGCGCAGGCGACCGGGCCGACCGGTCAGGTCACCGGCATCGACCTGGCGCCGGCCATGGTGGCACTCACCGCCGAGGACGTCACCCGTGCCGGGCTGACCCACGTCGACGTGCGGGTGGGCGATGCCCAGCAGCCGGGCTTCCCGGAAGGCAGCTTCGACGCGGTCCTGGCCGGGCTGGTCGTCTTCCTGCTCCCCGACCCCGGGCAGGCCCTCCGGGCGTACGCGCGGCTGCTCCGGCCGGCGGGCCGGCTGGCGGTCAGCACATTCGCCGCCCAGGACCCGGCATTCGTCGCCGCCCTGGATGCCCTCGCCGGGCATCTGCCGGCCGACCGTCCTCGACCCGCGCCGGCGGCCGACCCGTTCGCCGACGACGCGGCGATCACCGCGACCATGGCGGCGGCCGGCCTCACCGTCACCGCGATCAACGAGCACCGGGTGGACAGCCGCTTCCGCGACGTGGACCACTGGATGGAGTGGATGTGGTCCCACGGCGGACGCGCCCTGCTACGGCACATTCCCGCCCACCGACTGGAGGCCGCGACCACCGACGCCGCCCGCGCGCTTGAACCCGCCAACCGACCCGGCGGCGGCCTGACCTTGACCACCGCTGTCCGGATCACCGTCGCGACGCCGCACCCCGCCGCCGAGCCGCCGGAGACGTCGTAGCGATCGGTACGGCGAGACCCGCGCTGCCCGGAATCTGCGGCCGCCGAACGGGGGCGCGCGCCCGCACGCTGCGGTAGCGCGCAGGAGCATGCCGGTGGCGGTGAGGACGAGCCTGCCGGTGACGGACAGGACACCGAGCAGGCCGGCGGCGGTGCCGGCGAAGGTCGCGGCGAGCATGGAGCTGGCCGATGGTCTGCACCTGCGACCAGGCGATCAGCAGGGCGGTGGTGGTGATCGAGCCGACGGTCATCAGCGCGCGACCGCCGTGGTGGGTCGAGCCACCGGCCGACCGGGATCGCCACGAGTGCGCCGCCAGGACGGAGGCGGTGGGCGCGCCGGTGACTGCGGTGGGGGGACGCACCAAGACTGGCGGCCATGGGTGTCAGCAGGACCGGGTAGGCGTAGTGCAGGACGCCGTAGCCGATGGTCGAGGTGACGGCGAGGGCGGCGACGATCCGCCACCCGTGGTGCCCGCCGACGGCGGGGTCGGCGGGCACCGTCGTGGTGGTGAATCAGCTGCCGCAGCAGCCGCCGGTCTGCCCGTCGGCGGGGGCGGCGTCGAGCGTGACCGGGTTCAACGGCGCGGCGAGCAGCCCTCCGGAGATTCCGGTGGCGAGCCCCCGTCCGGTCGGCTCGGTGGCCGGCGTCGGTCCGCAGCAGCTCTCGTCGGTGGCGGAGTCGTCGGGGTTGCTGTTGCACACACCGGTCTCCGGCAGGTCGAGCTGGACGTCGCGGGCGGCGTTCCAGTCGCCGGCGAGGGCGGCGACGACGGAGCGGACCTGTTCGTAGCCGGTGGCCATGAGGAACGTCGGCGCGCGGCCGTAGCTCTTCATGCCCACGGCGTAGTAGCCGGTCTCCGGGTGGGTGAGCTCGTCCACGCCGTGTGGTGGCACGGTGCCGCAGGAGTGCTCGTTGGGGTCGATCAGCGGGGCGAGCGCCCGGGTGGCGTCCATGACCGGGTCGAGGTCCAGGCGCAGCTCGGCGGTGATGGAGTGGTCGGGGCGGAAGCCGGTGGCCGCGACGATGCGGTCCACGGTGACCTGCTCGTCGCTGCCGTCGCCGTGCCGCACGACGACGGTGACGCGACCGTCGGTGGGGGTGAGGGCGTGCACGGAGAAGCCGGTGAGCAGCCGGATCCGGCCGGCGTCGACGTGTGCCCGCAGCCGTGAGCCGAGGGCGCCGCGCGCCGGGAGGGCGTCGGCGTCGCCGCCGCCGTAGGTGCGCGACGGCGAGGCGGAGCGGATCGCCCAGGTCACCTCGGTGCCCGGCGTGGACTCGGCCAGTTCGGCCAGGGAGAGCAGGGTGTTGGCGGCGGAGTGGCCGGCACCGACGACCAGGGTGTGCCGGCCGGCGAACCGGGGCCGGGCCTGGCCGAGTACGTCGGGCAGCGCGTGCTCAAGGTACGCCGTGACGTCGGCCTCGCCCCGGGCGGGCAGGCCGGACGCGCCGAGGACGTTCGGGGTGCCCCAGGTGCCGGAGGCGTCGATCACCGCGCGGGCGAGCAGTTCCTCGCCTCCGGTGAGACGGATCAGGAACGGGGTGGTCTCGCGTCCGGCGGTGCGCAGCCGGTCCAGGCCGAGGCGGCTGATCGCCTCGACCCGGGTGCCGTATCGCAGGTGCGACTTGATCGCCGGAAGCTCCGCCAGGGGCTGGAGGTAGCCGTCGGCCAGTTCGGCGCCGGTGGGCAGGGCCTCCGGGTCGGGGGCGACCCAGCCGGCGTCGTCCAGGATCCGGCGGGCGGCCGGGTCGACGTCGTACCGCCACGGAGAGAACACCCGCACGTGTCCCCACTGCCGCACCGCGGCGCCGGCGCTGTCACCGGCCTCCAGGACCAGAAATGCCAGGCCACGCTCGTGCAGGTGCGCGGCGGCGGCCAGCCCGACCGGACCGGCACCGATCACCACGACCGGAAGGTTGTCCAGGGCGCTCATAGGTAACTCCTCTGCTTCGATAACTGTCGAATCAAACAGGTGGACGGCGGCCCGCTGCCTGGGGCCGAGGGTCGGTCAGGCGATCACGGGGCTGCGCCGCTCGATCAGGGCCACGTCGCGCCAGCGGCCGTGATGGCGAGCGACCCGTTCGCGGACGCCTATGACCCGGAAGCCGGCCCGCTTGTGAAGGGTCATGCTGGCCAGGTTCTCGGGGAACACGCCGGACTGGATGGTCCAGATCCCCGCTGTCTCGGTGGAGGCGATCAGGGCATCCAGCAGCAGCCCGGCGACGCCACGACCGCGGGCGGCGGGATCGACGTAGACGGAGTGTTCCAGCACGCCGGCGTACACGGCGCGGGTCGATGTCGGCGTGACGGCGACCCAGCCGACCACCCGGCCGCGCGCGTCGACCGCGACGGAACGGTGGTCGGGCAGCCGGCTGGCGTCGAACGCCGCCCAGGTGGGTGCGGTGGTCTCGAAGCTGGCGTGACCGCCGTCGAGGCCGGCCTGGTAGATGGCCAGGACCCGCCCGGAGTCGCCGGCTGTCATCGGGCGGACGGTGACGTCGGGCATCAGCAGACTCCGTTCGGACTCGGGGCGGATCGACCCATGACGACGTCGGCGGCGGAGGGGAAACAGCCGACGAAGGCGTCGTTGACGCGGTGGTGCCGGGCGGTCCCGACCGGCTCGACGAGGACGAACCGCACCTCGGTGAGGATCTTCAGGTGCGGGGAGGCGGTGGACTGCGCCAGGCCGACGGCGGCGACGATCTCACCCACGCTCATCGGCCGGGCGTGGCGGGCCGGAAGCTCGACGATCTGCACCCGGGTCGGGTCTGCCAGGGCCCGGAACCACGCGTACGTCTGCGTGGTCGCCCGATCCAACAGCTCGCCCACTTCTTCACCCTTCCATCGCCCGTGGTCGTAGCGGCGCTGCGACCACTGCCCGTCGTCGTGGCCTCGTCGCAGGAATCGCAGAACCGGACACCCGCGGTGCGCGTCTTCGGCCGGCCCGTGACGTGGAACATGCTGCTGCCCTTTCCCCGGACACTGTCTTGATGTCCGTCGAAGTAGAGGGTTGCACACTGGTTAGAGGGATGTCAACCTAGAGGCATGTCGAAGCAAGTGTCACCTCTCGCGCTCGTCGAGCTGGGCGCCGACGCCCCCTGCTGCGCGCCGCTGGCACAACGGCGGGTACCGGCGGAGACCGCCGCGGTGCTCGCGCCGGCGTTCAAGGCCCTCGGTGACCCGGTGCGGCTGCAGCTGTTGTCGATGATCGCCTCCGCCGAGGGAGGGGAGGCGTGCGTCTGCGACCTGACCCCGGCGTTCGAGCTGACCGGTCCGACGATCTCGCACCACCTCAAAGCGCTGCGCGAGGCCGGCCTCGTCGACGCCGAGCGGCGCGGCACGTGGGTGTACTACCGGGCCCGACCGGCGGTCCTGCGCCAGCTCGCGGCACTGCTCACCGTCGAGTCGACGCCTGCGTGAGGCTTGCGCGCCGACCCGCGCTTGGCCAGGGCGGCGACGACGTGCGCGGCGTCGCGGCCGACGCTGCGCAGTGTGTTCGACGCGAACAAGCGCTGGAACTCCAGCCCCAGATAGACCAGCCCGGGATTTTGTTGTGGAGACGCCGCCTGTCTGCCGGGGAAGCCGTTGGCCACGACGGCGCCGGGCAGGGTGTAGAGGTAGCCGAGGTGCGTGGGGTAGCCGGGGGCGAAGACAGGGTGGGACGTGCCGTGCCGTCGGGCCAGGTGACGCCGTCGTCACCGCCACCGATCACGGATGGCCGCCTGGATCAGACATACCGGCGTGGTCCTACTGGTCCATCGCGATCAAAGTCCGCTGGGTCCGCGACGTCACCTGCGACGAAGACCGCAGCCAGATCCGTACCGGCACTGGACCGCAGGCCATGGCCGCCCTACGCAACGCTGCCATCAGTGCCCTCCGCCTCGCCGGGACCACAAATATCGCCGCCGCCGATCGGCATCACACCCACGACAGCGGCCGGACGCTGACCCTCCCCGGTGTCACTTAACGACTTCTTCCGAGGGCCCGCAGGTCGAGCCAGTCAAGTCGGAGTGAGTGCGGTGCGTCGCGGTACAGAAGCTGGCGGGAGCAATAGCTATCGGTGGCACTGGCAGTTGGCCGTTAATGTGTTCGAGGCGTGAGTGCGAGCTTTCGATGTGACTCTGCCGGCCGCCGTGTTCATCTCCTGCCCGTGCAGGGCGAGGTGCGTGACGGCGCGGGTTGCGTACGCACGGCGATCATGGCGCTCGGACGCCGGGAACTGATAGCTATCGCACAGCATCTGATCAAGTCGATCCCGTGACCATCACCGTGCCCGACATGGGATGCTCCCTAGCCGCGATCGGCGTCTTCTGCAAGCTAGTTAATCACCCTGAAGTTATTGAATCAACTAGTAAACAGCTTGTTGGCCTCCCGTTCGCAGAACAAGTCCTTGTCTTGCCATCAAGTCGTCGACTACGGTCAATTATTGAAAGTGACCGCGCGACTTAAAACAGCGCGAACGCTACGAAAGGATTCTTAGTCATGCGTAGGTTGGCATCCAGTCTGGCGATCGCAGCCATGGCAATCTCGGCCTTGGTGTTGGCCGGAACTCCGGTATCAGCAGCAGGTGTGGCGGTGACTAAGCCGGCTGAGTCCGGCACTGCCGCCGCTGCCGATTGGAGGTTCTACACCCACTTCAACGACTACAATTCGTGCCAGTACCGAGGCATCTCGCTCGTCCAGGACGGATTTTACTCTGGCTGGCAATGCCGGCGCACCGCCTACAGCTGGGAGCTTTGGGTGCGTTAAGCCGAGATGCCTAACCCTTGGTGTCGATACCCATATCAATGGGGGCGGTTCCTCACCTGCAGGTGAGGAACCGCCCCCATTGATATTGTGGCTGCCTAGGTGCGAGGGTTGGCTCAGCCTCGAACCGCCGACGCGGTTCGTTCTGAGGTCGTTTGAATAGCTTCGGTATAAGGCGGTTTCGGAGCACGGCAAGATCGCCGAGCAGGTAATCGTCGCGCAGCGGCTTGGGGTGCCGCGGGACATGGTGGGCAAGTGGCGTGGCCGGTTTCTCGCGCGCCGGTTGGAAGGTCTCGTCGACGAGCCGCGGCCCGGGGCGCCGCTTCGGATCACTGACGACCGGGTCGATAAGGTGATCGTCAAGACCCTCGAGCGGCAGCCGGCCAATCAGGACAGTCACTGGTCGACCCGGTCGATGGCGCGCGAGACGGGCTTGTCACAGGCGGCGGTTTCGCGGATCTGGCGGGCGTTCGGCCTGGAGCCGCATCTGGTGGACACGTGGAAGCTGTCGGCTGACCCTATTTCGGTCGTACCTGCTGACCTGCTGCTGAGGCGGCGGTGCGGGGGGAAACAGGGAGAGGAGGTGCCCTTCCTGGCGGGAAGGGCACCTCCTCTCGGTGGGTGTGGGGTCAGGCGCCGATCTGGCGGCCGTCCAGTCGCCAGACGGTGATCACGGCCGGGCGGGCGAAGTCCCCGTGCGGCCAGGTGGAGGCGGGGTTGTCGATGCTGGCGCCGTCGATCTCACCGGGGTGTTGCACGGAGACGAAGGCGGTGCGGTTGTCCGGCTCGAGGTAGGCCGAGGCCTGCTCGGCGCCGGGCGGCACGGTGAGGAACTGCTTGACGTGCCCGCGCTCCGGGCCCTCGACCGGGACGGCGAACAGGCCGTCGTTGGAGCCCAGCGCGTTGCCGTCGGTGGAGATCCACAGGTTGCCGTGCGCGTCGAAGTCGAGGTTGTCCGGGCAGGAGATCGGGGAGACCTTGGTCTTGTCGTAGCCGGCGAAGAAGGTCGACGGGTCGGCCGGGTCACCGCAGACGATCGGGATGTTCCAGGTGAACGTCTCGGCGGCGTTGTCGCCGCGGTTCTCGGTGATCTCCAGGATGTGGCCGTGCTTGTTGTTGGCGCGCGGGTTCGCCTCGTCGGCGGCGGGCTGCCCGGCGGCGCCGCGGCGGGTGTTGTTGGTCAGCGCGGCGTAGACCTTGCCGGTGCGCGGGTTCGGCGCGACGTCCTCGGGGCGGTCCATCTTGGTCGGGCCGACCTTGTCGGCGGCGAGCCGGGTGTGCACGAGGACCTGGTCGATGGTCATCCCCGGCACCAGCGACTTGTTGCCCCGGGCCAGGGGGATCCAACGGCCGGTGCCGTTGAACGCCCCGTCGGTGGGCAGTTTGCCGCTGCCGTCGATCTCACTGGCGGAGGTGGCGTCGAACTGCGCGACGTACAGGGTGCCGGACTCCAGCAGGGTCATGTTGTGGGCGCGCTCGGCGGGGCCGTCGCCGCGGCGCATCTTCTTGTCCGAGACGAACTTGTACAGGTAGTCGAACCGCTCGTCGTCACCCATGTACGCCACGACGCGGCCGTCCTTGGACAGGATGATCTCGGCGCCCTCGTGCTTGAACCGGCCCAGCGCGGTGTGCTTGCGCGGGGTGGAGTTCGGGTCGTAGGGGTCGAGTTCCAGGATCCAGCCAAATCGGTTGGCCTCGTTGGGGTTGAGGGTCAGGTCGAACCGCTCGTCGGCCCGCTCCCACTTGCGGGAACCCGACGGGTACCGGTTGACGGTGTCGATGCCGTAGCGGGCCAGCGCCGACTTGGCCTCGGCCGGGACGCCGTCGCCGCCGACGAAGTACTGGTTGAAGTTCTCCTCACCGGACAGGATGGTGCCCCACGGGGTGAGACCGCCGGCGCAGTTGTTCAGCGACCCGCGCACGGTCAGGCCGCGGGGGTCGGCAGCGGTGCGCAGCAGCGGGCTGCCGGCGGCGGGGCCGGTGAACCGCATCTTCGTGGAAGCGGTGATCCGCCGGTTGAGGCGGCGGGCGCCCTTGTCGACGGGGCGCCATTCGCCGGTGTCGCCGACGCGCTCGACCTCGACGACGCTGAGACCGTGGGCGGCCATCGCGATCTTGATCTGCTCGACGGTGAGCGCGTCGAGGGTGGTGAAGCCGGGGAACATCAGGTTCTCGTTGGTGTACTCGTGGTTGACCACCAGCAGCGCCCGCCGGCCGCGCCGGTCCAGCGGCAGGGTGACCAGCCAGTCGTTGTTGAACCCGAACTGCCTGGCCTGCGCCGCCGAGCTCTGCCGGTCCGCCCGCCACGCCGGGGCGCCGGGCACGACCTCGTCACCCCACGCCAGCAGGACCGAGTGGTCGTAGCCGTTGGGCACGATCACCGTGTCCAGAGTGTTCGGCGGGATCGGCTTGAACGTCAGCGCTCCCGAGCCGGCCGGAACGGTGGCCCGGGCGGCCTCGGGAACAGCCGGCGCAGCGGCCTGGGCGGCCTGGGCGGCCTCGCCGCCGGCCGTCGCGCCGATGGTGCCGGCGGCACCGACGACGAGGGCGCCGAGCGCGCCGGCGCGCAGCAGGCCGCGGCGAGACACCTCGCCGGCGATGTCACCGAAGTACGGGTTGTCCGAGGTGTTGGGCGCCGGGTGGGAACAGGCGTTACCGCAGCGGTACTGGCAGGTCATCGCGCTGCGTCCGCCGTGGCCGGCCAGGACCGGCAGCAGGTGTGCGGGCCGGAACTCCGTCATGGGGTCTCTCCTGAGCAGGTCTGAAGTGTTGTCATCCGGGACGCTAGGCAGGCGAGGTGGACCGCAACCACGACAGGAAGTGGCAGAAATAAATCCGCCCGATGAACGGGGGATGTCCCCGTGCACGTGCGGACGGGTCGTCGCACGGAGGCTCAATCAGCGGCGTGGCCGCGTGCCCGCCTCCACCGCCTCGCCTGTTCGTCGTCGATGCGGTAGTACATCTCTGGCGGCCGTCCCTCGGGACCACCCGGAACGCGTGTGAACGGCATGCCGAGGCTGGGGAAGTCGTAGTGCGCCTTGAGCAGGCGTGTCAGCCCGGCGAAAGCCCCGACGAGCTTCTCCCGGGTGGTGCCGGCCGCACCTGCCAGCTCCTGGCCGCTCAACAGTTCTCCCGGGCGGCGCGCGAGCGCGTCCAGCACCCGGACCACTGTCCGGTGGGTCAGGCTGCGTCCGTTGCTGAGTCGGCGAAGTTCCTCGACCGGCCAAGGCGTGGCCTGCGGTTCCGTTCTGGGGCGCAGCGGTCCTCGTGGCGCCGGGCGCGGCTTGGACTCGGCGTCGAGTCCGGCGAGCAGCCGCGCGACGTGCGGGACGTAGGCGACGGGCACGGCGACCAGCACCACGTCAGAGGCGCGCTGCGTCGACGAACGCGCCTTCTCGACGACCGACTCCGTCGCCTCTGCCGGTGCCGTCGGTGTGATCGGCACCGTCGGCTCGGTTGGTTCGTCGGCGGTGGTCATGACAGGGGCGGGTAGGCCGACGTCGTCATGGCGGGAGGGATGAACCGGTAGCCCAGCCCGCGGACGGTCACGATCATCGGCGGCTGGCCGTTGTCCAGGCCCAGTCGCTTGCGCAGGCGTTTGATGTGCACGGTGAGGGTGTTGGACGTGTCCCCGGACGGTCCGTGCCACACCGCTGAGAGCAGTTGCTCGCGGGTGACGGTGCGGTCGGCGTTGGTCATGAAGAAGTACAACAGGCGGAACTCCTTCATCGGCAGCGCCACGAGGCGCCCGTGCAGGTGCACCTCCAGTGTGGCGGGGTCGGCGCGGAGCCCGCCGATCTCGACGGGCGGGTCGAGGGAACTGGCGCTGTCCGGGCGGATGGCCCGGAGGATCGGAATGATCTCGTCGGTGCGGTAGGGGCGCCGTACGCAGGCCGTGGCGCCTTCCCTGAGTACGGCGGCGGCCCGCGGCCCGTCGTCGTCGCCGATGCCGACGACCGTCGGGATGCCGGCCCGGCCGGCGAGCAGCCGCACCAGGTCGGTGCTGCTCATGGTGGTCAGTCCGGCGGCGACCAGCGCGGCGTCCGGTTGCAAGGTGCCCGCGCCGAGCAGCGCCTCCGCGGGGTGCGGGAAGTGGTGCCCGCGGATCCGGTGGGCGGTCAGCTGGTCGACCAGCTCCGCGCCGAGCACATCGTCGTCATCGACCACGAGCAGCACGAGTCGACCGTCGTGGCGTCGGTCGCCGGCGGTGGCCTCGACGAGGTTGTTCATCGGTACCCGGCTCTCCGGTTCAGCTCATGCCCTCAGACCGGCTCGCGGTGGGCTTGAGGACGTTGGCCGTGCTGCGGCCCGCGCGCACGGCATGACACAACGGCCCGTGAGCCCATCGTGCAGGTCTCGGGCCTCGATAGTGGGGCTTCGCCACACCTGCGAAGCCCCACGCGAGGAGACGATCTGCCGACTGCACCTCCGCGGTGAGTCCTGCGGCCACGGGCACCTTGGCGCGTCTGTCAGCCGAACCGGCCGGTGATGTAGTCCTCGGTGCGCTTGTC
The DNA here is from genome assembly GCF_000374985.1 of Micromonospora sp. CNB394. Taxonomy (NCBI): domain Bacteria; kingdom Bacillati; phylum Actinomycetota; class Actinomycetes; order Micromonosporales; family Micromonosporaceae; genus Micromonospora; species Micromonospora sp. CNB394. The sequence continues at coordinate 18,303 of NZ_KB895849.1, forward strand.
GGTCGGGTTGGTGAACAGCTTGCCCGTGGGGCTGAACTCCACCAGTCGACCGTGGCGCTCCTGCTTCTCGTCGACCTCGGCGGTGAAGAAGGAGGTGTAGTGGCTGACCCGGGCGGCCTGCTGCATGTTGTGCGTCACGATGACGATCGTGTAGTCGTTCGACAGCTCGAACATCAGGTCTTCGATCTTGGCCGTGGCGATCGGGTCGAGCGCCGAGCACGGCTCGTCCATCAGGATGATCTCCGGCTTGACCGCGATGGTCCGGGCGATGCACAGGCGCTGCTGCTGACCTCCGGACAGGGACAGGCCGCTGGTCTTCAGCTTGTCCTTGACCTCATCCCAGAGTGCGGCGTCACGCAGCGCCTTCTCGACCAGATCGTCCATGTTGGCGACCTTCATGCCGGTCACCCGAGGTCCGTAGGCGACGTTGTCGTAGATCGACTTCGGGAACGGGTTCGGCTTCTGGAAGACCATGCCGATGCGGCGGCGGACCTCGATCGGGTCGACCTCCTTGGCGTACAGGTCCTGACCGTGATAGGTCACCGATCCGGTGACGCGGGCACCGGGGATGAGGTCGTTCATCCGGTTCAGCGACCGCAGGATGGTGGACTTGCCGCAGCCGGAGGGGCCGATCATCGCGGTGATCTGCTTCTCCTGGATCGGCATCGACGTGCCGCGCACGGCCTCGTAGGCGCCGTAGTACACGCTGACGCCGGACAGTTCCATTACCGGCGTGGTCGGGCGGGGCTGGTGCCCGGCGGCCGGCTGGACGCCGGCGATGTTGACCGCGGGGCGGCTGGTGGTATCGGGATTCACGGTGGTCACCTCAGACTCGTTCTCGGGCGGCGATGCAGCGGCTGATACGTCACGGATGCTCACCAGCGCTTCTCGAACCGGTTCCGCACGAAGATGGCGATGGAGTTCATCGCCAGCACGATCGTCAACAGCAGGACGATCGCCCCGGCCGCCAGTTCGGTGTACTCGGACTGGGACCTCGCGATGAACGTGAAGATTTGGATCGGCAGTGCGGTGTAGGCGCTGTCCAAACCGTCCGGGTTGAAGGTGATGAAGGTGACGGCGCCGAGGACCAGCAGTGGCGCGGCCTCACCGATCGCCCGTGACAGGGCCAGGATCGACCCGGTTGCGATGCCCGGCACCGCCGACGGAAGGACCTGCCGGGAGACGGTCTGCCACTTGGTGGCGCCGAGCGCGTACGAGGCCTGCCGGATCGACTGCGGCACCGCCCGGATGGCCTCCCGGGAGGCGATGATGACCACCGGAAGCACCAGCAGCGACAGCACGATCGCCGCGGTGATGACGGTGAAACCGAGCCCGAGGGTGCGGGCGATGATGCCCAGGCCGAGGATGCCGAAGATGATCGACGGCACACCGGCCAGGTTCTGGATGTTCAGCTCCAGCAGCCGGTTGTACCAGCGGGTGTTGTTGGCGTACTCCTCCAGGTAGATGGCGGAGAGGACGCCGATGGGCAGACAGATCACCGCGACCAGCGAGATGATCCACACGGTGCCGACCAAGGCGGACTGGACACCAGCGGTGTCCAACCGGCTCGTCAGTCCGGTGGGCATCTCGGTCCACAGTCGCGAGTCCAGCCGGTTCCAACCCTTGATCAGAACCCAGCCCAGCAGGCTGGCGAGCACACCGAAGGCGACGGCCAGGCAGGACTGCATCGCCACACGGAAGGCCAGCTCGCCGGGGCGGCTGCGGCGCTGGGTGAGCGCCGCACCCGGCGCGGAGGGATCCGGCCGGGTGGGGGTGAGGGTCGGGGTGCTCACTCGTAGACCTCCCTGAAACGGCGGACCATCCGGATCGACACGGCGTTGAGCGCGAAGGTGATCAGGAACAGCAGTGCGCCGACGGCGAAGACCGAGTCGTAGTCGAGCGATCCGACCGGGATGTCGCCGGATGAGATGTTGGCGATGAAGGCGGTCATCGTGGCCGCGCCCTCCAGCGGGTTGAACACCACCCGGTCGGAGGTCAGACCACCGGCGATGGTGACGATCATCGTCTCGCCCACCGCGCGGGAGATGCCCAGCACGACCGCTGCGACGATGCCGGAGATGGCGGCGGGGACCACCACCCGGGTCGACACCTGCATCTTCGTCGAGGCCAGCGCGTACGCGCCCTCGCGCAGGCTGCGCGGTACCGAGGACATCGCGTCCTCGGAGATGCTGGCGATCGTCGGAACGATCATGATGCCCATCGCGATACCCGCGATGAGTAGGTTCTGGAAACCGGGACCGTTCTCGGTGGGCCACCACTTCTGCAGCAGCGGGTTGAGCGCGAACAGGGCGACGAAGCCGTACACCACAGTCGGCACGCCGGCCAGTAGCTCGACGACCGGCTTGAGCACCTTGCGGGTGCCCGGCTTGGCGTACTCAGCCAGGTAGATCGCTGACCCGAGACCGATCGGCACCGCGATGACCAGGGCGATGACCGTCACCACGATGGTCGCCGACACCAGCGGCAGCACCCCGTACGCCTTCTGCAGGAAGGTGGGGGTCCAGCTGGTGCCGGTGAAGAACTCGACGATGCTGACCTGCTGGAAGAACTCGATCGTGGGGTTGGCGAGGGCGATGATGATGCCGACCGTGGTCACGATCGACACGAGCGCGGCAGCGACGAGGAGCACCTGGACGATGCTCTCCACGGGGCGGCGCCGGCCCCGCCGCAGGGTGTTCCCTGCGGCGGAACCGGCGCTCCGGGTGCTGGTGGTCACGTCAGGCCGCGGCCTTCAGGGCGTCGAACTCGCTCTTGAGCGTGCCCTTCTGCTGCTCGGTCAGAGGAACGAACTTCGCCTCCTTGACGATGTCGTCGATCGACTCGATGTAGAAGGTGACGAAGTTCTCGACGTGCGGCTTCTTGGCCCCGGCGTCGCTGACGTAGATGAACAGCGGGCGGGACAGCGGCTTGTAGGTGTTGTCCTGCGCAGTCTGCAGGCTCGGTTCGACGCAGCCGGCGCCACCGTCGACCTTCAGCGCCTTGAGCTTGTCGGCGTTCTCCTCGAAGTAGGTGAAGCCGAAGTAGCCCAGGCCGCCCTTGGTGCCGGCGACACCCTGCACGGTCACATTGTCGTTCTCCGAGGCGGTGTAGTCGGTGCGGCTGGCACCCTCCTCACCGTTGATCTCGGCGGTGAAGTAGTCGAAGGTGCCCGAGTCGGTACCGGCACCGAAGAGCTTCAGCGGCTCACTCGGGAACTTCGGGTCCACCTGGTTCCAGTTGGCGACCTTCGAGCCCGGCTCCCAGATCTTCTTCAGCTGGTCGACCGTGAGGCAGTCGGCCCAGGTGTTGTCCTTGCTGACGACCACGGTGAGTGCGTCGTTGGCGACGATCAGTTCCTTGTACTTGATGCCCGCGGCCTCGCAGGCCTGCTTCTCGGAGTCCTTGATCGGGCGGGAGGCGTTGGAGATGTCGGTCTCGCCCTTGCAGAACCTCTCGAAGCCGCCACCGGTGCCGGAGGTGCCGACCGAAACGTTCACGCCGGGCTGGCCACCGTCGGCCTGGTAGATGGAGGCCGCGGCCTCGCTCAGCGGGGCCACGGTGCTCGACCCGTCAACCATGACCTGACCCGACAGCTTCTCGCCGCCGCCAGCGGCGGTGTTCTCGCCGTTCTCCGGGTTGTTGCTGCAGCCGGTAAGCGCGAGCGCGGCGAGCGCGACGCCGGCGAGGACGCGCCGCGAAAGCACGTTGCGGTTCACCAGGTAAGCCTCTCTATGGGGGTGTATCGGCCCGTGCGGGCCGTACGCCAGCCAAGGTAGAAGGGCCAGGTAGCCGGCCCACCGGCCGTAGGTGAACGAAAAATGAACTCCCCAGCGCATAACGTGGCCGGCCGCTACAGAAATGTGTCGTGACGACGGGGCTATGCCTGGATGTCCGAAGATGAGCCGGTCAGAGCCGGATGTCGCCGGTCACGAGGTACACGACTTGCCGCGCGACGTTGACCGCATGGTCGGCGTAACGCTCGTAATAACGGCCCACGAGCGCGAGATCGATCGCCGACTCGATGCCATAGGGCCAGGCCGACACGAGCAGTGACAGCAGGCTCGCATGGGCGGCGTCGACCTCATCGTCGTCCAGACCCAGCTGCATCGCGTCCAGAGGGTCCCGGGTCGCCAGGACCACAGTTGCCTTGTCCGCGATCCGCGCGGCCGCATCCGCCAGGGTGGTGAGCACGTCCGTGGCCAGCGGCGGCACCACGGTGACGGGATGACGCATCAGCGCGACCTTGGCCACATGCACGGCCAGGTCGCCCATGCGTTCGAGGTCGCCGGCGATACGCATCGCGCACAGCACCAGCCGCAGGTCCGAGGCGACAGGCTGATGTCGTGCCAGCAGCAGCGGGATCCTCGCCTCGACGTCGGCGCGCTGAGCGTCGAGCAGGGCGTCGCCGTGCAGTACCGCCTCCGCGGCGGCGCGGTCGACCTCCAGGATGCCGCTGCTGGCGCCCCGGATGGCCGCCGCCGCATCACGGCTCATCGTCGCGAGGAGCCCGGTGAGCCGGTCGAGCTGTTCGCCGTAGCTGTCCCGGCTCATCGCGTCCCTTCCGTCCGCCTCGGCCGATGAGTGGGCAGACGGGTTGACCGGGCGACCACCAGCGCGGTGTCCTCGCATGCCGAAATCGCCGGACCAGCCATGCACAGCAAGGTACCCGCTGCGGCGCGGGCCGGCAGGTCCGGTGCGGCGTTAGGCCGGGCGTGTGACACGGCGGTGTCGCGGTAGCCGAGGTGGACGGGGGTGTCCAGGATCAGTCGCCGGCCCGCCTCCTCCAGGTCAGCCCGCGAGCGGTGGGCCAGGTCGTGCCAGTCGGGCACGTCGCCGGAGATGTGCTACATGATGCGAGATCAACTGATTAGGGTACGAGCCGGCGACCACCGGCAGCGGTGACGCGAGCGCCCATCTCCCGGGCCCGTGGTCCCGCGCGGAGATCCTGGCGTCACTGCCGCCGATGATCAGCAGCCGGTCACGCCCGGTCCGCGCCGCCGGGGACAAGCTCGCCGAGTAGCTGCTGCACCCGGTCGCGGATGTCGTCGCGGATGGGACGAACCGTCTCGAGGCCCTTGCCGGCGGGGTCGTCGAGCTTCCAGTCCTCGTAGCGCTTGCCGGGGAAGACCGGGCAGGCGTCGCCGCAGCCCATGGTGACGATGACGTCGGAGGACTCGGCGGCGGCGTACTCCAGTAGTTTGGGGGTCTGGTCGGTGATGTCGATGCCGACCTCGCGCATGGCCTCGACGGCGGCGGGGTTGACGGTCTCGGCGGGGGCCGAGCCTGCGGAGCGGACCTCGACGGTGTCGCCGGCGAGGTGACGCAGCCACCCGGCGGCCATCTGGGAGCGGCCGGCGTTGTGGACACAGACGAACAGCACGCTGGGCTTGTCGGACATGTCGGCACTCCTTTATTCGTGGGTCATGCGGTGGCGGCGAGGTATGCGGCGTTGCAGGTGGCGCACTGCGGCGGTGCCGCAGTCGAGGCAGTTCATCGCAGCGCCGCCGGTGCGGTGACGGTGGGGAACAGTCGACGTCGCAGGCCGAGGCTGACGTAGACCAGCGCGACCAGCACCGGCACCTCGATCAGCGGGCCGACCACCCCGGCGAGGGCCTGCCCGCTGGTTACCCCGAACGTGCCGATCGCCACGGCGATGGCCAGTTCGAAGTTGTTGCCGGCGGCGGTGAACGCCAGGGTGGTGGTGCGCTCGTAGTTCAGACCGATGGCCCGACCCAGGGCATAGGACCCGGCCCACATGATGGCGAAGTACGCCAGCAGCGGCACCGCGATCAGCGCCACGTCCCAGGGCCGGGAGGTGATGGCGTCGCCCTGCAGGGCGAACAGGATGACGATGGTGAACAGCAGGCCGTAGAGGGCGACCGGACCGATCTTCGGCAGGAAACTCGCCTCGTACCACTGGCGGCCCTTGGCCCGCTCTCCCAGCCGGCGGGTGAGGAAACCGGCGAGCAGCGGGATACCGAGGAAGATCAGGACGTTGACGGCGATATCCCAGCCGGAGACGGTCAGCTCGGCGCCGGGCAGGTCGAGCCACTGCGGCAGCAGGGTTAGGTAGAACCAGCCGAGCAGACCGAAGGCGAGGACCTGGAAGACCGAGTTGAGCGCGACGAGGACGGCGGCGGCTTCCCGGTCGCCGCAGGCCAAGTCGTTCCAGATGATGACCATGGCGATGCAGCGGGCCAGGCCGACGATGATCAGACCGGTGCGGTACTCCGGCTGGTCGGCCAGGAAGATCCACGCCAGGGCGAACATCAGCGCCGGGCCGACGATCCAGTTGAGCAGCAGCGAGGAGAACAACAGCCGTCGGTCGCCGGTGACGGTGTCGAGCCGGTCGTAGCGCACCTTGGCCAGCACCGGATACATCATGATCAGCAGGCCGAGGGCGATCGGCAGGGAGATACCGCCGATCTTCACCGCTTCCAGGGCGCTGTTCAGGCCAGGGATGAGACGGCCGAGGAGAATGCCGGCCACCATCGCCAGGCCGATCCAGATCGGGAGGAACTGGTCCAGGCGGGACAAGCGGGCCACCACGGCGGACGTCTCTGCCCCGCGCTGGTCGGTGTGGGTCATGGGCACTCCCTGCGAGCCTCGGATCGGGCGCGAGCCTGGCTCGCCATGTCGGTCAGGTGCCCGGCGGCGGCTTCGAGCGTCTCGGGCACCAGGCGGTAGTAGGTGAACCGCCCGTGCGGTTCGGTGACCACCACGCCAGCCTCACGCAGCAGTCGAAGGTGGTTGGAGATGTTCGGCTGCTTCGCCCCGGTGTCCTCCACCAGGTGGCAGGTGCAGGCGGGGCCCTGGGCGAGGAGCGCAACGATCTGCGCCCGCAACGGGTCCGCCAGCAGCCTGATCACATCAGGTCCCGATGATATCACCACGGCATGATGTAAGCACGTTGGCGTCCCGTCCGTCCAGCCAGCCGACCCGTGTCGCACTCGGCGACCCTTTCCTCGCGCAGGATCAGGGGCGGCATTGAGTCGATGGAGATTGAGTCAATGAACATCGAGCCACGGTCGTTGGACATGCGGGCCCGGATGCATGCCGCCATGGGCGACCCGCGCGGCTGGCCAAGCCACTCAGTATGGACGATGCCCGGACCGCATCGGTGCCCTCGACGGCGCAGCTGCCGTCGGCAGCCTCAGCGCGGTATCAGGGCCGGACCACGACCGCGAATTTCCTGGCAGGGCGCCAGACCCGAGCATCGGGCCCGACTGAACAACCCCCCACCCGAGTACCGACGCCACGCCCGTTCCCTGGGTTCGCGCCGAGGGTCCTGCGCTTCCCGGTGGACAGCGATCAGCGTCCCCATGAATAAGCGTTGACTTAATTAAGCGGGTACTGGGATAGTTCCTGGGTGCATGCGTTCGACATCCTCGGCGACCCAGTCAGACGCCGGGTACTGGAAGTACTCGCCGACGGCGAACAGGCCGCTGGCGCCGTCACCGAGGTCATCCGCGCAGAGTTCGGCATCTCAGCACCCGCGGTCTCGCAGCACCTGCGAGTGCTGAGGGAGTCGGGTTTCGTCACCGTCCGCCCGGCCGGTACGCGCCGCCTCTACGCCGTCGACGCAGCGCCCCTGCGGGAGGTCGACATCTGGCTGGAGCGCTTCCGGCAGTTCTGGAACCAGCGCCTGGACGCGTTGGCCACCGAACTCGCCCGTGGCGAACGCCAACACCGCGAGCAGCACGACAGCCGTGGAAACACTGCCGAGACACCCGATCGTCGTCAGGCAGCCGAGTCGGATAGCGAGGAATCAACGTGATCGACATCGTCAACCAAATCAACGCCACCCACCGGGAGATCGGCAACCAGGCGCTCGCCACCGGCGCAGGGCGGTCGCTGCTGCTGCGGCGGGTCTACGACGCCCCGATCGAGGACGTGTGGAGCGCCTGCACCGACCCGCAGCGGCTCAGTCGCTGGCTGGGCCCGATCGAGGGCGACCTGCGGCCCGGCGGCACGTTCCAGCTCAAGGACAACGCCGGCGGCGACATCCTACGCTGCGAGAAACCCCACCTGATCAAGGTGACCTGGGTCTTCGGCGAGGGGATGCCGACCGAGGTCGTGGTACGCCTGGCGCCCGGCGACAGCGACCACACCGTCTTCGAGCTGGAGCACACCTCACCCGCCGAGATCGTCGACGAGTTGGTACGCACCTACGGTCCCGGAGGCACGATCGGAATCGGCGGCGGCTGGGACCTGGCGCTGCTCGGCCTCGACCTCATCCTGCACCGCATGACGTTCGACCCCGCCAGCTGGCAGGACACTCCCGACGCGAAGGAGTTCGCCACCCGTAGCTGCCACGCCTGGGCTGCCGCCATCCAGGCCGCCTGGGGAACCAGCGACGACGACATCGCCGCGGCCATCGCGTTCGCGGTACAGCACTTCGCCCCCGAGACCAGCGGCGAACGCTGATGAACCACGATGCGACCGCCACCGGCGGTGTGCCCGGTGCGGACCCAGACCGGCGACAGCGTGAACCCGAACGGAATCACCGGTACCCAGCCCCGGAAAGACGCACCGCGAACGGCGACCGACACGGACGAACGCGGACGGCACCCGCTGCGCGAGCGAGCCAGCGCTTGGGCCTGCCGTTATTTGCCCGCGGTCAGGGCTTTGAGTTCGTCGAGCGACTCTCGGATGAGGTGCGGCAAGTCTGGCTGGCCGGCTTCGTTGATCCAGCGCTCGAACGCGATCCTGAAGATGGCGCTCCCTGCCTCAGCGGCCAGGCTCGCGGCTGAGTCTGTCACGCCGCGCTGGCGTAATGCGTCGGCGAGTGCCGAGGCGAGCGATGCGAGCTTGATCAACTCACGCTCTCGAAGCTCTGCGTTCGCGGCAATGACCGCCTGGCGCTGTCGGGCGGTCTCGCGACGCTCCTGGAGCAGGGTGCCGGCGGCCTCGAAGGCCGCCGCGACCGCGTCGATCGGAGTGGCGGCATCGGATGCGTCGGCGAGGGCACTCACGAGGAACTCCTGCAGTGTGCCCGCGCCCCCGAACAGAACCTCGCGCTTGTCGGCGAAGTGCCGGAAGAAGGTTCGCTCCGCAAGCCCCGCCCGCTTGGCGATCTCCGCGACCGTGGTCTGTTCGAACCCGCGCTCGATGTAGAGCTCCAGTGCGGCCTGCTCCAGTCGGCCGCGCGCGTTTGGCTCCCATCGCCCCATGCCCCCGATCCTACTTGATGACAGAGACTGACATCAGGTGATACGCTGATGACAGCAACTGACATCGACAGTCTCGGCGCAAGCCCGGCGCCAGCGAAGTCGGTCACCTGGAGGTCTTCTCATGCGTGTGTTTGTCACCGGCGCGTCCGGCTGGATCGGCTCCGCGGTCGTTCCCGAGCTCATCGGCGCGGGTCATCAGGTTGTGGGGCTCGCTCGCTCGGATTCCTCGGCCGCCGCTATCGCCGCCACTGCAGCCGAGGTGCTACGCGGCGACCTGGACGACTTGGACACCCTGCGCGCCGGGGCCGCCAGCTCCGACGGGGTCATCCACCTCGCCTTCATCCACGACTTCACCCAGTTCGAGGCCTCGGTGCAGGCCGATGCGCGCGCCATCGAGACACTGGGCGCCGCGCTCGTGGGCACCGGCAAGCCCCTCGTCATCGCCTCCGGGACGCCTGCAGTGCCCGGACGCGTGGCGACCGAGCGCGACAAGCACGCTTCCGCCGGTCCGGCAGCGGGCCGGGCCGCGAACGCCGAGTTGGCCCTCGGCATGGCGGCACGCGGCGTTCGCTCGTCCGTCGTGGGGCTGCCCCGGACAGTGCACGGCGAAGGAGATCCCGGCTTCATCGCGATGCTGGTTGGTATCGCCCGCGACAAGGGCGTCTCCGGCTACGTCGGCGATGGGTCGCACCGCTGGCCCGCCGTGCACCGGCTCGATGCCGCGCACCTGTTTCGCCTGGCGCTGGAGCAGGCCCCGGCGGGATCGACGTTGCATGCGGTCGCCGACGAGGGCGTGCCGATCCGCGACATCGCCGCAGTGATCGGTCGCCACCTTGACCTGCCGACGGCCTCCGTCCCGGCCGAGGATTACGGCTTTCTCGGGATGGTCCTCGCGGGCGATCAGCCGGCATCCAGCGCGTTCACCCGCGAGCTGCTCGGGTGGCGGCCGGTCCAGCCGGGGCTCATCGAGGACCTCGAGCAGGGCCACTACTTCACGCACCCATCCGCATGATCGGTCGCGCCGGCAGGTAGCGTTCCGCCTCCTGCTCGTCGAACCGCCCACCGGCGAGCCTCCTGCGGCTTCCACCGCAGGAGGCTCCTGACCGAATGCTTGGCGAAAGGGTCACTGCACGAGGAATTGCAGGCACGCCGCGCCGCAGGGAAGTTACTGCTGGTCCCGTGACCCGCGCCGGGCGCGGAGTGGGCATCGGCTCCACGGGCGCCGTGAGTTCGGAGGGTGCAGCTTGCCTCCCCCGCGATGTAGCGCACCCCGGACACGCCGGTCAGTCGGTGGGCGATGGTGTCGTCTGCACCTTCGCACTGCAACCCGAAGCCGTTCGTGTGGACCGCCACCGCCGAGTCGATCCTGGCCAAGGTCCGACATGGACGAGCCGCCCTCCAGCAAACGGCTAGTCAGAACTGAGACAGAACACTAGAACCGGGGTCGCGGCCTTCTTCTCTCCCATCCTCCTGGTCGTCGGTCCGGCTTGGTGGGACGTTGGTGCTCGCCTGTTTCGGCGGTGGCCTGTGCTGGCCCGCGTCTGAAGGGTTCGGCCGAGGGTGAGGGGAGTCGGGCCGGCATCGGATTCGGCGCCTCCTCTTGCCAGCGCGGCGGTGACGTCGACGTGGGCGTGGGCGCACAGAACGAGCGGTTGGTGCTGTCGACGGCGTAGTCCTGCCGTGTCGCGATCGGCTGCGCGCATGCCGAGTCGGGAAGCCGTCAGCTCTAATTCAAGCTCTGGCCGAATCCGGTCAGGATCCAGTCGAGGCCGGTGTCGAAGATCTCAGGCGGCGGCAGGGTGAAGAATGTGGGTCCCATCCCGGTGGCGAACGGATGTACGGCGGCGTCGACGCCGGACAGGCCGTCCAAGAACGCTGCGGTGCGCACCGGTGAACGGCGACGAACGCGGTCATCCGCGGAGTCCTCGATCGCGACCCGCGTGAACGTCCAGCTCATGATCGTCGCGGCGCCGCTGATGGCTGTCGCGTCGTCGAATCCGGCGTCGTGGAGTGTCTCAAGCAGGTTGTCGAGTAGACGGTAGGCCTCTGGGCCGGCCGGACCGTTGTTGATCAGCCACGCCGCCACGCCGGGGTACTGCCGGAGTGTTTCGCGCTGTGTCTGCGCCCAGGCCCGGGCGCGCTGCTCCCACGAGGCGTCCGCAGCCGAACGCGGCCGAACCAGCCCACCGATGCGGTCGGCAACCAGTCGCACGAGCTGCTCGTGGTCCGTCACATGGCGATAGAGCGCCATGGCAGTGACCCCGAGGCTGCCGGCTACGGCGCGCATGGTCACGGCGCCCAGACCTTCGCGGTGGGCGATGTCGAGTGCCTTGCCCACGATCGCGTCGCGGGTCAACGGCGCCGGAGTTTTCATCGCACTCCCGACCAGTAGGAGGTGACAATCGTTTTCAAGAAGTGGTATACGTAGTAAACCTACGACACGATTGAATGCCCTGATGGCAGAAAGTGATGATATTGGATGAAATCGACCACGGCACGTAACCTGGCCGCGGCCGTCACCGTGGGGGCACTCCTTGCCGCAGCGGGGTGCTCCGAAGGCGATCCGGCGGGCAGCTCGAAGTCCGCCGAGAGGACCCTGCGCGCGGCATTCGCGGGCGGCGGATCGAGTGAGACGCTCAATTACCTGGCCGGTCCCACCGCCCTCGACTTCGTCCGGGCGAAGCTCGTGCACGCCCCGCTGTGCGAGCTGGACCCGAAGGCGCCGGACGGCGTGTCGTACGGCGTGGTCGAGACGATCACGGCCTCCGAGGATCTGAAGACCTACACCCTCCGCGTCCGTGACGGCGTCAAGTTCACTGACGGTAAGTTGCTGACCTCGGCGGATGTGCTGTATTCGTTGCGTGCGCCGATGCTGTTGAAGGGCCTTCCCTTCACGATGCTCATCTCCCGGAACTTCGACATGGATGCGGCCTCCGCCCCGGATGCATCGACGGTGATCCTCCCGGCAAAGTCGCCGATCGCCGACGGACGGGAGGTGATCTGCCAGACGACGCTCGCGATCCCGGACAAGACGACGGAGTTCACCACGAGCACACCGTCGTCCGGCCCGTTCACCATCGAGTCCTTCGAGCCGGGGCAGTCCACGCTGCTCAAGCGCAACGACAGCTATTACGGGCAGGCGCCGGCGCTGGAGAAGATCGAGCTGCGCTCGATCCCAGACGGCTCAGCACGTGTGAACGCGCTCCGGCAGGGTCAGGTCGACTTCATCAGCGCGGTCGGTCCCGCCGAGGCGAAGACCCTGGAGACCGCCGACGGCCTCAAGGTCACGAACAGTGAGCTGCCGTACGCCTCCTACCTGCAGTACACGATGAACATCAAGGCCAAACCGTTCGATGATCCCCGGGTCCGGGAAGCCTTCCGGCTGGCGGTCGATCGGGAACGGATCGTGCAGAACGTCTATTACGGGCGAGCTTTCGTGGGCAACGACATTCCCGCCCTCGGCTTCCCCTCCTACAACACCGCTCTGGCCCAGCGCGGCCATGATCCCGAGCGAGCAAAGCAACTGCTGACCGAGGCCGGGGCAGCTGGGATCAAGGTCGAGCTGACCGCCGGCCCGGAGATGCCCGGCATGGTGGAGACCGCCACGCTGATCATCGAGGATCTCAAGGCGATCGGTGTCCAGGCCACGCTGCGGGAGCTGCCCGCCGGACAGTTGTTCGCCGACTACCCGGCCTATCTGTCCTGGCCGTTCAAAGCGGGCTACACCCCGCCGGCGTACTTCGAGATCAACCACACCCCGGGCACCTTCCCGGACGTCGACGCTCTGGTGCTGACCGCCCGGAGCGCCGTGACCGGCCAGGAGCGGCTCACCGCGTCGCACCAGGCGCAGAAGTTGCTGTGGGAGAAGGGCAACCAGATCGCTCCGGTGTTCGTGCCGACGATCAACGCCGCCTCCGATCGTGTGGACGGCGTGCGGGAACTCCAGTTCCCCGACCTGTCCCGCGTCACCCTGCGGAACTGACCGGTGCGATTGGCCGGTTGGCTGACGATGAGGGTCGCCGCCGCGGCGGCGACCCTCATCGCTCTCTCCGCCGTCGTTTTCTGGGCGACCGAGGTGCTTCCCGGCGATGCGGTGGGCACGTCGGCGGGCCCGAACGCCACGGACGCCGAGAGGGCCGCGATCCGCGTCTCCCTCGGACTCGACCGCCCGGCGGGCGAGCGTTACCTCGAATGGATCGGACAGGCCATGCGAGGTGACCTCGGCGAATCGCTTCTCACCGGCCGAGACGTCGGCGAGATCATCGGTGACCGGCTGTCGACGAGCGCTGCCGTACTGCTCCCGGCTGCGGTGGTGATCGTGGTTCTCGCCGTTGGTCTGGGCGCCGCCGCAGGCCTGCGGGTCGGCGGCCGGTGGGATCGTGCACTGAGCGCGATCACGCTCGGCCTGGTCGGTTCGTCGGACTTCCTGCTGGCCACGGCCCTCCTCGTAGTGTTCACCGCATGGTGGCCGGTGCTTCCGGCGGTGGCGCTGGTGCCTGCCGGAGAGGAACTCTGGGAGCACCCGGATCTCGTGGCGTTACCGGCGATCGCGCTGGCCCTCGGCGGGTTCGGCGCGGCCATGCGGTTACTGCGCGCCTCCGTCGCACAGACGGCGGATACCGGCTTCGCCGAGTTCGCCCGGCTCAACGGAGTCCGAGGCGTCCGTTACGTCTGGATGGTGGTGGCGAATGCCGCCCCATCGGCCCTGCACGGACTCTCCATCGTGCTCGCCGGCCTGCTCGGCGGGAGCATCGTCGTGGAGACGTTGTTCAACGTACCCGGGATCGGCTTCGAGCTCTCGCAGGCAGTGGCGGAGCGGGACGTGCCACTGGTGCAGGGCCTCAGCCTGACCCTCGGCGCCGCGACACTGACGATCCTGCTGGCCGGTGATCTGTGCGCCGCGATGCTCGGACGGCATCAGGCGCATCCACCGGGGGTTGCCTGATGACTCTGCGACGCCTGCCGGTCCTGATGATGTCGTCGCTCGTTCTGATCATCGCAGTCTGCGGTCCGTGGCTGTCAGCGGTCGACCCGGATACTCCGGTCGCCGGACCGTTCGAAACGTCATCCGGCGTGCACCTGCTCGGCACGGACGTGCTGGGCCGGGACACCCTGGCCCGCGTGCTCGTCGGCGGTCGTGCGCTGATCACGCAGGCCGCCGTGGCGACCGTGCTGGGGAGCATGATCGGCCTGACTGTGGGCCTGTGGGTCTCGATGACCCGACGGCGCACAGCTGCCCGGTTCGCGGTCCTGGGTGTCGACGCCCTCGCCGTCTTTCCGGCGATGCTGCTGCTCCTCGTACTCGCCGCAGGACTGCCTGGAGGCGGGGCGGCGGTCGTGGCGGCGAGTGTCCTGGTGAGCGTGCCGTTCTCGGTCCGGGTGATCAGGGAGCGCGCCACCGCGATCGTCGCCACCGACCATGCCCGATCGGCGCTGGCCAGGGGTGACGCACTGACGGTTCGACTCAGATACGACGTCCTACCCGCGCTCGCCCCGGCCGCGCTCGCCGAGGCCGGGATCCGCTTGGTGGCGGCGGTCCAAGTGGCGGCGACCGCGGGCTTCCTCGGCCTCGGAGCCAGCGCGCCGACGGCCAACTGGGGGCGCATGGTTCAGGAGAACAGCGCGGGCATCACCGTCAACCCGCTGCCGGTGCTGGTCCCGGCGGCCCTGCTCGTCGTTCTCGCCGTCGGGGTCACCTTCCTTCTCGACCACATCACCGGACCGCTCCTGGGTGAACGAGATCGGGTCGGACCCGACATGGTGGGAGTGGCCCGATGACCGTCGTCGCCGAAGTCCGTGGGCTCACCGTCACCGCCGCGGACGGCAGCGCGGTGCTGGACGCCGTCGGCTTGGAGCTGGTCCGCGGCAGGGTCACCGGCCTCGTCGGACCCTCCGGATCCGGCAAGACCACGCTTGCGCTGTGCCTGCTCGGCCACCTCGGTCGCGGGCTGCGCCGCACGGCTGGGACAGTCGAGGTGACGGGCGCCGATCCCTTTCAGCCCGCCGTCCGGCGGCGCCTGCGCGGCCGGGTAACGGGGTACCTTCCGCAGGATCCGCACAGCGCGCTCGATCCGCGCCGGCAGCTCGCGGCCCAACTGGACACTGCGGCGCGCATCGCCCGGCCGCATGAGGACCGTGCCGCCCGGCGCACACGGGTCGAACAGGCCGCCCGCGACGCCGCTCTCGACCTGGCCCTGTTACGCCGCTATCCGGGGCAGCTGTCCGGTGGACAGGCTCAGCGGGCGGTGCTGGCCTGGACGCTGGTCACCCGGCCGGAGCTGATCGTCCTCGACGAACCCACCAGCGGCCTGGACGCGGACACCGCGTACCGGATCGGTGAACGGTTCACCACGCTCACGTGGCAGCCCGCAGTGCTGCTGATCAGCCACGACATCGCCCTCGTCGATCGCGTCGCCGATGTGACCCAGTCGATGGACCGCGGGCGGCTGTCCGGTTCCGGCCGTGCAATCGCCGTCCCCGTACCGTCCCCGACCGGCGGGCCGTCCCCGAACGGCGATGGCACCGGGGCGTTGTCATTCGAGGACGTCACCGTTCGCCACGGCCCGTTGTACGTGCTGCGTAGCGTCTCCGGACAGGTCGCCGCCGGCGAGATGGTCGGCATCAGAGGAGCATCCGGCAGCGGAAAGACATCGCTCGCGCGAGCGCTCTGCGGCCTGGCCCCGCCGGCCGCCGGGCGCCTGCTGGTGCACGGCGCGCCCGTCAGCTGGGATGCGGCCGCGCGGGTACGGGCCGGACAGCCGTACCTCGCCTATGTCGGGCAGGACGCCCGGACGGCGCTCAACCCGCGCGAGACGGTCCGCCGTGCGCTCGCCCGTTCGCTCGGCGCGGCGGTCCGGCGGGGCCGGTCCGGCGGAACCTGGTCGGTCGAGGAGATCGCTGACCGGTTCGCGCTGGCACCCGAGCTGCTCGACCGGACGCCCGAGCGGCTCAGCGGTGGTCAACGCCACCGCGCCGCGCTGGCCCGAGCGGTCGCCGCGGCCCCCGCTGTGGTGGTCTGCGACGAGTCAACAGCGTCTCTCGACCACGACACTGAGACCCGCGTTCTCAAGACTCTCGACGGCCTCCGGCGCGACGGAACCGCGATCCTGCTCGTCACCCACTCCGATCGCGTCGCGGCCCGAGCGGACCGGGTCCTGACCATTCACGAAGGACAGCTGCGATGACCTCGCCAGAACTGCTCCGGCCCGTGCTGGGCCGGCTCGTGCCGGCCGCCGTCCTCCAGGCGCTGGCCGGGGTGTCGGCGCTGCTCCCGCTGCTCGCGCTGGCCCGGTTCGCCGGCGCCTGGGCCTCCGGCGACGCCTTGCCGGGCACTACGATCGTGGTCACGGCCGTCGCCGGTACCGTCGGCGCTGCCCTGGCCGCCGCAGCGGCCACCTGGATCACTCATCGAGCCGACGCCGACCTGAGCCTTCACCTGCAGCGCCGGCTCGCCGAGACGATCCGTCACGCGCCGGTGCCGGCAGTCCAGGGGCAGGGCGCCGCCCGCATCAAGAAGGTCGTGCAGGACGACACCGGAGCTCTGCACTATCTCGTCGCGCATACGTTGCTCGATGTAGTGGCTCTCGTGGTGGTCCCGATCGCCGGTTTCGCCGTCCTCGCCGCCTTCGACTGGCGGCTCGCCCTCTGCAGTCTGGTACCACTGGTGGCCGGTGTTCTGTTCTACGCACGCGCGATGCGGGGGTCGGGTGCGCAGTTCGCCGAGTACGCCGTCGCGCAGCAGCGCATCAACGCCGCCGTCGTCGACTATGTCCGGGGCCTACCCGTCGCGAAGGTCTACGGCGGGCCCGGCGGTGCGCGAACCCGTTTCCTGAGCGCGGCGACCGGTTTCCACGACTTCTTCCGGGCGTGGTCGTCCGGCACCGCCGTGGTCACGACCGCGTCCTGGCTCGTCGTCACCCCGGGGTTGACCGCAACAGGTCTGACCGTCCTCGGCGTGATCGGAGTCACCGCCGGGTGGTTGACACCGTCGGCGATGGTCGCGGGTGTGCTGCTCGGACCGGCGATCAGCGCCCCGGTCGCAGTGGCCGGCCCGCGTCTGCAGGCGATCCGCACCGGTCTTTCGGCGCTCAGCTCGATCCGGGAATTCCTCGAGCAGCCCGCGCTCCGGTTCGGCACGCGCGGCTCGGCGCCGGCGGGGTCCGTCCGGCTGGAGCGGATCAGCCACCGTTACGACGGCGACCGGCTCGCCCTCGACGACGTGTCGTTCGACCTGCCTCCCACCGGGCTGGTCGCTGTGGTCGGGGCCTCCGGCAGCGGCAAGAGCACCCTTGCCGCGCTGCTCGCGCGGTTCGCCGACCCCACCTCGGGGCGGATTCTGATCGGCGGGACCGCGCTACCGGATCTCACCGAGAAAGCTCTGTACGACCACACCGCCTTCGTGTTCCAGGACACCGGGATGCGCCGTGCGAGCGTCCGGGACAACCTCACCGGCGGGCGGGCAGTCACCGACGAGGAAATGGCCGGCGCGGCCCGCGATGCCGCGATCCATGACGAGATAACCGCCCTTGCCCACGGCTACGACACCGTACTCGGCGTCGACACCGAGCTGTCCGGCGGGCAGATCCAGCGCCTCTGCCTGGCCCGCGCGCTGGTGCGTTCCCCCCGTCTGCTGGTGCTCGACGAGGCGCTCTCCGCGGTCGATGCGGCCTCCCGAAGTGTGCTGCTGGACATGCTCGAGGCACAGGCCGAGCACCGGTCCGTTCTGCTGATCACTCATCAGCTCGACATCGCAGCCCGGGCCGACCGGGTCCTCGTCCTCGCCGACGGCCGGCTCGCCGGAGACGGCACCGCCGCTGAATTGTCGATGACCTGCCCGGCCTACCAGGCCCTCACCGGCGACAGCACCGCCCATGCCGAAGGACGTCACTGATGTTGCGTACGCTGTACCGGCTGCTGCCCCGCCGGGAGGCCCGCCAGCTGATCCTGCTGACCTGCTGGCTGGCTCTCGCTGCGGTCCTGCACGGTGTCGCTCTCGGGCTCACCGGCGCCACGATCACTGCCTTCCTCGCCGACACGACGGGGATCCTGCCGTGGTTGAGCGCGCTCCTGGCCGCGGTCGCGGTGTTCCTCGTCGTGCAGTGGATCGCCCAGATGATCGCTTTCCGGGTCGGCAGCGAGACCGCGCGGGCCCTGCACGTCCGCATGGGTGACCATCTCGCCGGGCTGCCCCTCGGGTGGTTCACACCGATCCGGCAGGCGAAGGTCGTCGACCTGGCCACCACCGGCGTACCGCAGATCATGTCCTATCCCGCGTTGCTGCTACGCCCCACGATCACCGCCGTGGTGACCCCGCTCGCCGCCGCCCTCACCATCGCGTTGCTCGACTGGCGCTACTCGCTCGCACTCCTCGCCGCCACCGCGATCGGCTGGTACACCAGCCGGTTCAGCGGCCGGCTCGCCCGCACCGTCGACGCCCGTCGGCATGCCGTCGAGGTCGAAGCGACCAGCCGCATCATGGAGTACGCGACCCGGCAGCCGGTGATCCGCACCGACCAGCGCCCGGATGACGCCGGTGACCTGAGCCGTGCCCTCGACGAGGTCGCCGCTGCATCCCGAAGGTCGGCCGGCACGGTGCTGCCCGGCCTGCTGCTGTTCGGCTTCACGATGAACGTGCTCTTCGCCTGTCTCGCGGGCCTGGGCGTCATGTGGCTGGCCCAGGCGACACTCACCGCCGACGTCCTGGTCGGTGTTCTGGTGGTCGCTGCCCGGCTGACCGCGGTGGGCTCCACCGGTGCCGAGCTCGCCGCCGGGCTGCGCCTGCAGCGCGCCACACTTGATCGGATCGCCGAAGTCCTCGACGCCGAGCCGCTGACGACCGGACGACCCGCCGGGCGACAGGACCCCGTCGATTGTTCCGGGATCACCGTGCATGATCTGGGATTCCGCTATGACGACGGTGCTCTCGTGCTCGACGATGTCTCGTTCACGCTGCCGGACCGCGGTCTCACCGCTCTCGTCGGCCCGTCCGGCTCCGGCAAGACCACTGTCGCCCGGCTCCTGGCCCGGTTCTGGGATCCCACCGTCGGGCGCGTCGAACTGGACGGCCGTGATCTGAGATCGATGTCGGCCGAGCAGCTCTATGCGCAACTGGCGACTGTTCTTCAGGACGATTACCTGCTGGACACGACGATCGGGGAGAACATTCGCACCGCCCGGCCCGGCGCGACCGCTGCGGAGGTCACCGAGGCCGTCCGCGCCGCCGGCCTGGAAGCGATGGTGGCTGCACTTCCAGGTGGCCTCGACCATCCCGTCGGCCCCGGCGGGAGCCGGTTGTCCGGGGGGCAGCGGCAACGGGTCTGCGTCGCCCGGGCCCTGCTGAAACGAGCCCGGCTGACGTTGCTCGACGAAGCCACCTCCGCCCTCGACCCGGAGAACAGCCGACTGGTGCTCGACGCCGCCCGGCTGCTGGCGGAGCGGGGCAGTGTCCTGGTCATCGCCCACAACCTGGAAACGATCGCCGGCGCGGATCAGATCCTGGTCCTCGAGCGTGGGCGCCTGGTCCAGCGCGGCACGCATGAGGAGTTGAAGGACGTCCCGGGGCTCTACCGGAAACTGATCTCCGCCGGTCAGCGCTTCTGATTCGGGTCGGCCCCGGACGGTTGCCGCCGCAGGAAGATGATGTTGTCGAGCACGTCGGCGCCCTGGTTCCAGGACCAGGGCGCCCGGTCGGGGCGGCCGGCGAGAGCCTCAGGCGGCTTCTGCCGGCGTCGCGCCGGCCGGGACCAGGAATCGCGACACGCTGAGCAGCTTCTCCCGGGTCTCCTCAAGCTCCCGTTCCGGATTCGACCGGGCGACGATGCCGGCCCCGGCGCGTAGCCAGGTCCGTCCGCCGTGCCGGAACACACTGCGCAGAACAAGAGCCGCGTCGAGGGTGCCGTCCGCGTCGGCCGTCAGGATCGCCCCGCTGTAGAGGCCCCGTTCGGGCTCGACGGTGCGGATCAGGTCGCAGGCCGGTGCCTTCGGGACGCCGGAGGCGGTGATGGCCGGAAAGAGCTCCGACAACGCGTCCCAAGCGGAGACGCCGTCCGCCAGCCTGCCGACGACTTCGGAGGCCAGGTGCTGTACGCTGCCGCGTTCCTTGACGGACATGAAGTCGCGGACCCCGACGGTGCCCGGGGTGCAGACCCGGGTCATCTCGGTTGCGGCGAGACGCACGGAGATGGCGTGCTCGAACACCTCTTTGGCGTCGCGGTAGAGCTCCTCGCGCCGGGCCGCGTCGTGGACGGCGCTGCCGCCCAGCGCCCTGGTGCCGGCCAGAGGCTGGGTGACGACGGTTCGGTCCGCCGTGACCCGGGCGACGATCTCCGGGCTGAAGCCCGCCGCCTCCCAGCCGCCCAGGTCGAAGAGGAAGGAACGTGCGGGGCGGTTGCCTCGGCGGCCCGCGAGATAGGTTGCGGGAAGATCGATCTCGTCCCGCACGGCAACGACACGCGAGAGGATCACTTTCTCCAGGGCGCCCTCATGGATCGACTCGATCGCCTCGGTGACCGCTTTGCGGTAGAGCACCGCTTCTTCCCCGGCCAGCTCGACCTCGACACGTCGCGGTGGCACGACCTGCCCGGTGGCGGTGCCCGCCGTCGTCAGGCGATCGCTCAGTTCGTCCAGTGCGACCTCGGTCTCCGCTGCCAGAAGGGCGCATCCGTTGTAGATCCGGATCTCTCGGCGCGGCACCATCAGATGCACGACCTCGCCGGCTTCCGGTTCGCCGATCAGCTCGAATGAGGCCCAGCCGTAGACACGCCGTGCGCCACCCGGTAGTGCCTCGATCGCCTGTCGTACACCGTCGAACAGGCCGGAACCCGCCGGGAAGGTTCGCTGTCCTTCGTCTGTGGTCAGGGTCGTCATCCCGCCGGACACGGTGATGCTCGCCTGCTCGCCCTCGGCGAAGCACATCGCCTCGGGGTATTCGTATGCCACGTACGGCTCCCAGGCGGTGGCCGCGAGCGCGGCAGCCGCCACGAAGCGGTCGCCGTCGAACAGCACCTGCCGGCTCGGGGCAGTCGGGGGTGTGGACACGCAAGGGCTCCTCAGGGTGTGGGAACTTTCCCCGGGCGGGATCACCGGGAGAGCAGTACGACAGCGCCGGACGGGCACCAGTCGGCGGCGGTCCGCACGGCCTCGGCGTGCTCGTCGGTGACGTCGGCAGTGATCACTTGGACTCGGCCGTCCTTTTCGGACTGGTCGAAGACCGTCGGTGCGGCGAGCACGCACTGCCCCGCACCAACGCAGATGTCGGCATTCGCGGTGACCCGCATCGGTCTGCTCCTCGGCAAGTCCGGACCGGCGCCGGTGTTGTCGGCAGCCTAGACGGAAATCGTTGTCATTCTCAACAAGGATCGATCAGAGTAGACCTACGAGTGCCCTTTTGTCGATCTTTCCGACCGCGGTGAGAGGCGTCGCCGGAACGGCGCCGATCCGGTCGGGGTGCTTGTACGCCGCGACCCCCCGATCGCGGAGGAAAGCGCCGATCGCGCGAACCGTGGGAGGCTCCCCGGCGCAGACGAGAAAGGCGACCGGTCGTTCACCCAGGTCACGATCGGGTGCGCCGACCAGCGCGGCGGCCAGCACCCCCGGGTAGGCGGCGAGGTGTCCTTCCACCTCGGTCGCGTCGATCTTCTCGCCGCCCCGGTTGATCTGGTCCTTGATCCGGCCGACGACACTCAGGTGCCCGGACGGCAGGCGGCGCACCTGATCGCCGGTGCGGTAGTAGCCGTCCGGGGTGAAGCCGGTGCGGTTCACCTCCTCGGCCCGGTAATAGCCCCGGATCGTGTACGGCCCCCGGGTCAGCAGTTCGCCTACCTCTCCGGCCGGCACCTCGGCGCCGGCCTCGTCCACCACCAGCACCTCGTCGTCGGGGCAGATCGGCCGTCCCTGCGTCGTGCAGACGAGTTCCTCGCTGTCCTCGGAGCGGGTGAGATTGAGCAGTCCTTCCGCCATGCCGAAGACCTGCTGCAGCCGGCAGCCCAGCTCGGGGCGGATGCGGCGGGCGAGGTCGTCGCTCAACCGTGCGGCGCCCACCTGGAGCAGTTCCAGGCTGGACAGATCCGCTGCCGACTCCGTCCGCTCCTGCAGCCACAGAGGCACCAGCGGCGGGTTGAGTGCGGTGATCGTGACCCGCTCCCGCTCGATCAGCCGGAACGCCGTGGTGGGGCTGGGATCGCGTGCGACCACGACGGTCCCGCCGGCCTGCAGTACTCCGAGAATCCCCGGGCAGCTCATGGTGAAGTTGAACGGCATCGGCAGCACCGCCAGATAGACACTGCCCGGCCCGAGCTCGCAGATCTCCGCGGCCAGCCGGGCGTTGCAGGCGTAGTCGTCGTGCGTACGCGGGATGAGCTTGGGTGTCCCCGTCGTGCCGCCCGAGAGCAGCAGCAAGGCCATGTCCGAGGCGGTGGGAGGGTCGGGGTGGTCGATGGGAGCCGCCTCCGTCTGCAGCAGCTCACGCAGTGACCGGAAACCGTCCCAGCCTCCAGTTTCACCGTCGATGACCACGTACGCGAGGTGCGGAAACGTCGCTTGCAACTCGGCAGCGAGCTGCCGGTGGTCGAAGCGGGCATGCCGATCCGGGCCGACGTACGCGACGGCGTGCGACTGGGCTATCAGGTGGCCCACCTCGGAGCGCCGATGCCCGGGCATGGCGTGCACCGGGACGACGCCGAGGCGAACGAGGGCGAACCACAGGACCACGAACTCGGCCCGGTTCGGCAACTGGACGACGACCCGGTCGCCACGGCGCAGTCCGAGCTTGTGCAGGGCGCGGGAGAGCCGGTGTGCGGTCGCGTCCAGTTCGGCGTACGTCATGCGGTCTTCGCCGTCGATCAGGGCGGTGCGGGGGCCGAAGTGTTCCGCCCATCCGGACAGCTGATGGCCGAACGTCTCGCCGCGCCACCATCCCGCTGCCCGGTAACTCTCGGCGATTTCCGCAGGCCAGCCCGGCCAGTCCACAGTCACCTGTGACATCGATCCTCCTCAGCGCCGCCCGAGGGTGGCGAAACTACCGTCGCGACCCTTACAGTGACGCTAGTCGAGAATGATGTTCATTTGCAACGACGGAAGGGTGAACCGGATCGTGCCGCAGGCACCACAACTCCGAACGACCTCCCTGACCGAGGCCGACATCCGTGCCGCCACGGCAGCGGAACTGGGCCTTCCCGCGGAGGAGATCGCCTTCGACGACGACCTCTTCGAACTCGGACTGGACTCCCTCCGATTGATCAAACTCGCGTCCGCCTGGCGCAGGCTCGGATTGGAGGTCGGGTTCGACACCCTCGCCGAGACACCGACCATCGACGCCTGGCACCGTCTGCTCAGCACCGGAGCGACCACACTGTCGGCCACTGAGCCGTCGTCCGCCCCGCCGGTCGACGACGAACGCTTCCCACTCGGTCTGATGCAGCACGCCTACTGGATCGGACGCCAGGACGGCCAGCCGCTGGGCGGCGTCGGGGCGCACTTCTACGTCGAGTTCGACGGCCACGCGGTGGAGCCCGACCGGTTGCGTACCGCTCTCACCCTGCTGCGGCGGCGCCACGCCATGCTGCGCACGCTCATCCTCGACGACGGAACCCAACGCATCCGGCCGGCTTCCGAGATCACCGCCGACCTCGCCGTGCACGATCTGCGCACTCTCGGCGACGACGAACTGCGGATCCGGCTCGACCGGCTGCGTGACACCGGCACCCACCGGCGGATGCGGGTCGAGGACGGTGAGGTCCTCGTCGTCGAGCTGTCCCTGCTGCCCGGCGGTGCCACCCGCCTGCACATCGACCTGGACATGATCGCGGCAGACGCGGCGAGCCTGCGGGTGCTCATGAACGAACTCCGCCACTTCTACGACTCACCGGACACCGCGCTGCCGGCCATCGTCGGCAGCTACGCCGGATACCTGGCACGTCGCACTGCCCAGCGCGCCGGCGAGCGCGCGGCGGCTCGGGACTGGTGGCACCGACGACTGCCGGAGATGAGCCGGGCACCCGAGCTTCCCACCAGGATCGCGGCACTGCAGGCGGAATCCGCGACCCCGGCGTACCACCGCACCACACGGTGGCACCACAGCATCTCGCCCGCGGGACGTGCCCGGCTGAGCGAACTGGCCCGGCAACACTCGCTCACCCCCGCCGCCGTGCTGGCCACGGTGTTCGCCGAAGTGCTCGCCGTCTGGAGCGGACAGCAACGCTTTCTGCTCAACCTGCCACTGTTCGACCGCGACCTCGGCATTCCCGGTGCGGCGGGTCTGGTCGGCGACTTCAGCAGCTCCGTCCTGCTCGACGCCGACCTCACCGAGGCGCTGCCCTTCGCCGAGCAGGCGCACCGGCTGCAGGGCGCGCTGCGCCAGGCGATCGCCCACGGCGCCTACCCCGGTGTCGAGGTGTTGCGAGACCTGTCGCGACTCGGTGACGGCAGCCCGGTGCTCGCCCCCGTCGTCTACACCAGCGCGCTCGGGCTGGGCGAGATCTATGACGAACGGGTTCAGAGCCGCTTCGGCAAACCGGTCTGGATCATCTCGCAAGGCCCGCAGGTCTGGCTCGACGCCCAGGTGACCGAACTCGACGGCGGCCTGCTGCTCAACTGGGACGTCCGGCGCGACGCGTTCGAACCCGGCGTGGTGGAGGCCGCCTTCACGGCGTACACGACACTGATCGACGACCTGCTCCGTCACCCGGACGCCTGGACGAAACCGGTCGGGCAACTCGTCCCGGCCACGCAACTCGCGATGCGGGAACGCATCAACGACACCGGCGACGACGTACCCGCCGACACCCTGCACACCCGCTTCTTCGCGTGGGCCGAGCGGGAACCCGACCGCATCGCGCTGGTCGGCGGACATGACGGCGACATGACGTACGGGCAACTCGCCACCGCCGCCCGCCGCGTGAGCACCCTGCTGCGCCGCCACGGAGTGACACCGGGCGACACCGTCGCCGTCACTCTGCCCAAAGGCAACGCCCAGATCGTGGCGGTGCTCGGCGTACTCGCGACCGGCGCCACCTATGTACCCGTGGGCGTCGACCATCCCCCCGCCCGGCAGCAGCGGCTGTACAGTCTCGCCGCTGTCTCCGCCGTGCTGACCAACAGCGCCCACCGGCCCCTGGACGGCGGTCCGCCTCTGGTGGACGTCCGCCGGGCCGGCGGGGAAACGCCCGCCGAGATCACCGGCGTCGACCCGGAGACATGCGCGTACATCATCTTCACCTCCGGGTCGACCGGCGAGCCCAAGGGAGTGGAGGTTCCGCACCGCGCCGTCGTCAACACTCTCGACGCTGTCGCCGGCGTGTTCGACGTCGGGCGCGACGACCGTACGATCGCGTTGTCCTCCTTGGACTTCGACCTCTCGGCATACGACATGTTCGCGCTGCTGGGAACCGGTGGTTCGGTCGTCGTCGTGGATGAAGCGGCTCGCCGTGACGCGCACCGCTGGGCCGAGTTGATCCGTGCCCACCGGGTCACCGTGGTCAGCTGCGTACCGGCATTGCTCGACATGCTGTTGACCGCGGCGTCCGATGCGGGCCTGCCGCCTAGCCTGCGCCTGGTGATGCTGGGCGGCGACTGGGTGGGCCTGGACCAGCCCGCCCGGCTGCGGGCGCTCGTTCCCGGTGCCCGGTTCGCCGCGCTGGGCGGCATGACCGAGGCGGCCATCCACTCCACGGTCTTCGAGGTCGGTGACGTCGACCCGGCGTGGCGCTCGATTCCGTACGGCGTGCCGCTGCGCAACATGCGCCTGCGGGTGGCCGACGACCGGTCGCGCGACCGGCCCGACTTCGTTCCCGGCGAACTGTGGGTCAGCGGCCCCGGTGTCGCGCACGGCTACCGGAACGACCCGGAGCGTACCGCGGAGAAGTTCGTCGAGTACGACGGCCGGCGCTGGTACCGCACCGGCGACCGGGCCCGATTCCATGGCGACGGCCTGCTCGAGTTCCTCGGCCGCGCGGACCACCAGGTGAAGATCCGCGGCCATCGCATCGAGCTCGGCGAGGTCGAAGCCACCGCCGACACCCATCCCGTGGTCACGCACGCCGTGGCGACCGTGGTCACCGGCGCCACCCGGCAACTGGGCCTCTATGTGGCGACCGGCGGCACCGTGCTGGAGCCGGCGGCGCTCAGGCAATGGCTGGCCGACCGGCTCGCGGTCTACATGGTGCCCGAGCACCTGATCATCGCCGACGACATGCCACTGACCGCCAACGGCAAACTCGACCGGGCCGCGGTGGCTGCCGCATTCGCCTCGACGGTGGCCGCGCCCGCACCGGCCGACCCGCCGCGGGACGGCAGGGAACGTCTGGTCGCCGAGGTGTGGGCCGAGTTGCTGGGCACCGAGAGGATCGGCCGCGACGACTCCTTCTTCGCTCTCGGCGGTGACTCTCTGCTGGCGACTCGGCTGGTGAGCCGGCTCCGGGAGCGGGGCATCGGTGGCGCGCGGGTCGTGGCCCTGTTCACCGCTCCGGTACTGCGGGACTTCGTCGCCACGCTGACCGGCGAGGACGCCGCCGAGGACGGTCGGCTGGTCGCCGACCTCGAGCACCGGTACGAGCCGTTCCCCGCCACCGACGTGCAGACCGCCTACCTGATCGGTCGCAACGACCGGCTGGCCCTGGGCGGCGTCGGCACCTACCACTACACCGAGTTCGACGGCGCCGACGTCGACCTCGCGCGCTTCCAGAACGCCTGGCGCACTCTCATCGCCCGGCACGAGATGCTGCGGGCGGTCTTCGACGACGACGGCCGGCAACGGATCCTGCCGTCCGTGCCCGAGTTCACCGTGACCGTGGTGGACGCCGCCGGCGACGGCGCGGACGAGTTGGCACGGCTGTACGAGGACATGTCGCACCAGCGGCTCGACGTGACCCGGTGGCCGTTGTTCGACGTGCGGGCGGTGCGTTATCAGGCCGGCGGACGTCGGCGGACCCGGATCGCGGTCGGGCTCGACTACGTCGTGTTCGACGCCCTGTCCATCATGCTTCTCTACCGGGAGCTGGACGCCCTCTACACCGAGCCGGGCACGCGGTTGCCCGCGATCGACGTGTCGTTCCGCGACTACGTACCGGCCGCCGAGCCCAGCCCGGAGGCCGTGGACCAGTCGCGGAGCCACTGGTCCCGGCGGCTCGACGAACTGCCGCCCGCACCGGCGCTCCCACTCGCGGACGACCCGGCCACGTTGCTGCGGCCCCGGTTCACCCGCCGCCGGCATGTGCTCGACGGTGAGCGCTGGCGGGCTGTCCGCGAGGCCGCCCGCCGGCACGGCGTCACCCCGTCCACCGTTCTGCTGGCCTGCTACACCGAGATCCTGCGGGCCTGGAGCGGCCAGCCCGCCGTCGCCGTCACCCTCACCCTGTTCAACCGGCTGCCCCTGCACCCGCACATCGACCGGGTCATCGGCGACTTCACCTCACTGTCGCTGATCGGGCACCGCCGTGCGGACGGTGACTCCTTTGTGGACCTGGCCGAGCGGCTCCAGCGCACGATGGGCGAGGACCTGGACCACCGAGCGGTCACGGCGGGCTGGCTGATGCGGGAGCTGGCCCGGCGTACCGGATCGGTCGGCGCGGGCGTCCCGGTCGTCTTCACCAGCGCGATCGGTGTCGGTGGCGACGCCGGTACCCTGCTGTCCCCGGCCTTCGGCGAGCAGGTGCGGGGAGTGTCCCAGTCACCCCAGGTGTTGCTCGACAACCAGGTCATCGAAGCGGACGGCCGCCTTCAGATCTCCTGGGACGCGGTCGAGGAACTCTTCGCTCCCGGGGTTCTCGACGCCATGTTCGGCGCCTACACCTCGCTGGTGGACCGGCTGGCCGACGCGGACTGGACCGCTCCACCGCCGCCGGTGCTGCCCGAGAGCCAGGCCGCGGTGCGCCGCGCCGTCAACAGCACCGCCGGCGTCCTCCCGGCAGGCCTGCTGCACGATCGCTTCTTCGCGCTGGCCGCGCGGGAACCGGAGGCTGAGGCGCTGCTGTGGCGCGGCGGTCGCCTCTCCCGAGGCGAGTTGGCCGACGCGGCCCTGCGCATCGCCGCGGCACTGGCCGACCGTGGCGTGCGGCCCGGTGACACCGTCGGGGTGACCCTGCCCAAAGGTCCCGACCAGATCTCGGCTGTGCTCGGCGTACTCGCCGCCGGTGGGATCTACGTGCCGATCGGCGTCGATCAGCCGGCGCTGCGCCGGGCACGGATGCACCACGTCGCCGGCCTGCGCGCGGTGATAGGCGACGACGTCGATGTCACCGCCGCGCGGGCACACACCCCACTGCCGCGGCCCGTCGAGCGGGCATCCGGCGAACTCGCCTACCTGATCTTCACGTCGGGGTCGACCGGTGAGCCCAAGGCGGTGGCGATCACCCACGAGGCCGCGCTCAACACTGTTGCTGACGTGAACTCCCGCTGGCGGGTCGGGCCGGGCGACCGGGTGCTCGCGGTCTCCGCGCTCGACTTCGACCTGTCCGTGTACGACATCTTCGGACTGCTCGGCGCCGGTGGAGCGCTGGTGCTGCCGGCTGACGCCGACCGCCGGGATCCGGCCGCCTGGCTCGACCTGGCCGCTGAGCATCCCGTCACGCTGTGGAACTCGGCGCCGGTCCTGCTGGACATGCTGCTCACCGCGGCCGAGCAGCCGGATGCCCCGGACAAGGGGATCAGCGGGCTTCGGGCCGTGCTGGTGTCCGGTGACTGGGTCGGTCTCGACCTGCCGGGTCGGCTGCGCGACCGGGTGCCCGGCTGCCGGTTCACCGCGCTGGGCGGCGCCACCGAGGCGTCCATCTGGTCCAACGCTTGCGAGGTCGAGCAGGTGCCGGCGCACTGGACGTCCATACCGTACGGGCTGCCGCTGACCAACCAGCGCTACCGCGTGGTCGACGACTTCGGACAGGACTGCCCCGACCTGGCACCCGGCGAGTTGTGGATCGGCGGAGCCGGGGTGGCGGCCGGCTACCACGGCGACCCGGAGCGCACCGCACAACGGTTCGTCATGGCGGACGGCACCCGCTGGTACCGCACCGGGGACCGGGGTCGCTACTGGAGCGACGGCACGCTCGAGTTCCTCGGCCGAGCCGACCACCAGGTCAAGATCGGTGGCCACCGGGTCGAACTGGGCGAGATCGAAGCGGCCTTCCGCGCGTACGACGCGGTGTCCGACGTGGTGGTGCTGGCTCCCGGCGGACGGGGCACACGCCGGCTGCACGCGTTCGTCGTCGCCGACGATCCGCTGGACGGCCTCGCCGCACATCTCGCCGACCGTCTGCCGGCGCACGCCGTCCCGCACCGCATCGTCCGGATAGACGCGCTGCCACTGACCCCGAACGGCAAGGTCGACCGGGCCGCGCTGAGCGCACGGGCCGACGGCGACGCCGAGCCGGTACGCCCACCGGACGGGCCGATCGAGACCGAGGTCGCCCGGCTCTGGGCCGACCAGGTCGGTGAGCCGGTCACCGACCGTACCGCCAACTTCTTCACCGCTGGCGGCGACAGCCTGCTCGCCCTGCGCCTGGTGGCGGCAGTCAACGAGGCCTTCGCCGTCGACATCCCGGTCCGTCTGTTCCTCTCCGCCCCGACGACGGCCGCCCTGGCCGCCCACATCGCAACCGCCCGCACCGAGACCCCTCTGGAGACCGGGACCATATGAACGCCAGCACTCTCATCGCCGACTTCGCCGCGAAGGGCATCCGGCTCTGGGAAGAAGACGGTCAACTGCGTTTCCGTGCCGTGCAGGGCGCGCTGACCGACGAACGCAAAGCACTGTTGCGCGCCAACAAGGAAGCAGTTCTCGCCGCGCTGCGCGACCAGCGGAACAGGTCCGTGCTGACGCCGGACCCGGAGAACCGGCACGATCCGTTCCCGCTGACCGACATCCAGGGCGCCTACCTGGTGGGGCGCACCGGTGCGTACCCGTACGGCAACGTGCCGTGCCAGACCTACGTGGAGTTGGCGTTCCCGGCCGGCACCGACGCCGGACGGCTCGTCGCCGCATGGCACGCCGTCGTGCAACGCCACGACATGCTGCGCGCGATCGTGCACCGCGACGGGTATCAGCAGGTCCTCGCCGATCCCACCACGCCGCACATCCCCGTCGCGGACCTACGCGGGCAGGACAGCGCCCTGGTCGGTGCCGCCATCGAGAGGGTGCGTCGCGAACTAAGTGGGCACGTCGCGGTCACCGACCGCTGGCCGCTGCACGAGGTACACGTCACCGTCACCGACACCGAACTGCTCCTGCACCTGTCCGTCGACCTGCTCGTCGTCGACTACGCGAGCCTGCAGCGGGTGTTGGCCGAGGTGGAGGACCTGTACCACGGTGAGCAACTGCCGGCCCTCGATGCGACCTTCCGTGACTACGTCCTGGCGCGGCGCGGACAGCGGCAGACCCCCGCGTACGCCCGCGACCGTGACTACTGGCTGGGCCGCATCGACGCCCTGCCCGGAGCGCCTGACCTGCCGATCACCGGCGACCCGTACGGACCGGCCACCTTCGCGCACCTGGCGGCGGCGATCGACCCGCAGACTTGGGCGGCCATCCAGAACCGGGCGGCCGCACACGGAGTGTCGGTGTCGTCGGCCGTTCTCGCGGCGTACGCCGAGGTGGTCGGCCGGTGGAGCCGTAACCCCCGGTTCCTGCTTAATGTGCCGGTGTTCGACCGGCTGCCGCTGCATCCGGACGTCGGCCGTCTCGTCGGCGACTTCACCGCGGTGGAGCTGCTGGAGGTCGATCTGACCACGTCTCGCCCGTTCGCCGACCGGGTCCGCGAGA
Organism: Micromonospora sp. CNB394; assembly: GCF_000374985.1. NCBI lineage: Bacteria > Bacillati > Actinomycetota > Actinomycetes > Micromonosporales > Micromonosporaceae > Micromonospora > Micromonospora sp. CNB394. The sequence goes on from NZ_KB895849.1 coordinate 49,221, forward strand.
TCAACGGCACCCTCCTGGAGGACCTCGCGCACCCGTTGTTCTCCGGCAGCGACGTGCTAGCCGAGCTGACCCGGCGCAGCGAGTCGGAGACCGTGCTGATGCCCGTGGTGTTCACCAGCACTCTGGGTTCGGCGACCACCCGGCAGACCCGCGCTGCCGTCCGGCACGCCGTCAGCCGCACACCGCAGGTGTGGCTGGACTGCCAGGTGATGGAACGTGCCGGCGGGCTGTCACTGAGCTGGGACGTGCGCGACGGGGTCCTCGCGGGTGACACCGCCGGCGACATGTTCGAGGCGTTCGTCGTCCTGGTCAGAACGCTCGCCGATGAGGAGACCTGGACGGCGCCGGCCACGGTCCGGCTGCCGGCGCGCACCGCGCGGGTGCGTGCGAAGGTCAACGCGACCGAGGCGCCGGCACCGGCAGGGCTGCTCACCGACGCCGTGGTGGCCACGGCAGCGCGAACACCGGACGCGGTCGCCGTCCGCTCGGGCGACGCGTCGTTGACCTACCGGGAACTGCTGGACCGCGCCGCGGTCGTGGCCCAGGCACTTGACGCACACGGCATCGGCTCCGGCGAACTCGTCGCGGTGACCATGGCGAAAGGCTGGGAACAGGTCGCCGGAGTGCTCGGTGTCCTGCTCGCGGGCGGGGCGTACCTGCCGGTGGATCTGACCCAGCCACCGCTGCGGCGGCAGGCGATCCTGAGTGACGCGGCGGTCCGTGTCACGCTGACACAGAGCTGGCTCACCGCCGAACTGGAGCTGCCTGCCGGAGTCCAGCCGATCGCGGTGGACACCCTGCCGCCGACCGGTGCCCCGATCCCCACCCCGGTCACCGATCCGGCCGATCTGGCGTACGTCATCTACACCTCCGGATCCACCGGCACGCCGAAGGGCGTGATGATCAGCCATCGTGCCGCGCTGAACACCGTCGCCGACATCAACCAGCGTTTCACCGTCGGGTCCGGCGACCGGATCCTCGCGCTGGCACAGCTCGGATTCGACCTGTCCGTGTACGACATCTTCGGTGTGCTCGCTGCCGGTGGCACTGTCGTACTGCCCGATCCGGCCCGGCGCGGCGATCCGTCCGCGTGGGCCGAGACGGTGGCCGCCGAGGGCGTCACGCTCTGGAATTCCGTGCCCAGCCAGCTGCAGATGCTCCATGACTACCTGAGCACCACCCCGGATCGGTTGCCGAGCCTGCGACTGGCGATGCTGTCCGGCGACTGGATTCCGTTGCAACTGCCCGACCAGATCCGGGCGCTTCTGCCCGGACTGGAGGTCCACTCCCTGGGCGGCGCCACCGAGGCGTCGATCTGGTCCATCCACTTCCCGATCGGTGCGGTGAATCCCGGGTGGGCGAGCATCCCCTACGGCACCCCGCTGCTCAACCAGACGTTCGATGTTCTGGACTCCGCGATGCGCCCCTGCCCGGACCACGTCGTCGGCGAGCTGTACATCGGTGGTCTCGGACTCGCCGACGGGTATCTCGGTGATCCGCAGCGCACCGCCGAGCGGTTTGTGACGCACCCGGACGGACGGCGGCTCTACCGCACCGGTGACCTGGGCCGGTACCGGCCGGACGGGATCATCGAGTTCCTCGGTCGGGCCGACCACCAGGTGAAGATCCGTGGTTACCGCATCGAACTCGGAGAGATCCAGGCGGTCCTCGACGCCGTGCCGGCGGTCGGTGCGAGCGCGGTCGTGGTCGAGGGCGAGTCCGGCGCGGCCGCGCAGGCAGCGCTCCGTCGGCTGGCCGCCTTCGTCGAACCGGCCCGGATCACGCCCCCTCCGGTGCCGGCGGCAGTCACGGCGGCGCTGCGGCTGACGGTGCCCGAGGGTGACACCGAGCGCCTCGTGGCCTTCTACGACGCCTTCCACCGGGCCGCGCTGATGTCGGTGGCCCGGATCGTGGCCGGCCGGACCGGCTCCACCGACCAGCTCTGCGACGAACTCGGCGTGCACGATCGGCACCGCCGTCTGGTGCACCGCTGGGTCGCGTCCGTTCCGGACGGTCCGGCACCGTCCGACGGTGATCTCGCCGCCGCGTGGGACCGGGCCGAAGCCCTGGAGAAGGAGTGCGGCTGGAGCCAGGACCTGTTCGCCGCGGTACGCGCCTGCTCCGAGCAGCTTCTGCCGATGCTGCGCGCCGAGATCGAGGTCGGTGCTCTGCTGTCGCCTGAGGCACACGAGGACGCGTACCGCGGCAACGCGGTCTCCCGGGTGCTCCACGGCACCTTGGCCGACACCGTCCGGGCGCTGGCGGACGCGCACTCCGGAACCCTGCGCATCGTGGAGGTCGGTGTCCGCAGCGGTGGCGCGGCGGCCGATCTGCTGCCCGCGCTCGCCGGACACGACGTCGACTATCTGTGCACCGACAGTTCACCCCTGCGACTGGCGGCCTCGCGAGACCTCATCGGTGACGACGCTCGGTTCGCGACTCTCGACCTCGACGGGGAATTGCGTCAGCAGGGATTCCAGCCGGGCTCCGCGGACGTCGTCATCTGCGCCTCGGTGCTCAACAACAGCGCCGACGTCGACGCGGCCCTGACCCGGCTCCGGGAACTGGTGGCTCCGGGCGGATGGATGCTGATTCTGGAGAACACCGACGACGCCTCACCGGCGGTGCGAATCTCCACCGAGTTCCTGGCCGAGCACGCCGGGCCGTTCACCGACGCCCGCGCAGCCGCAGGCAAGTCGTTCCTCGAACCTCGTCAGTGGACCGACGCGTTGCACGGCGTGGGTGGTGAGGTCGTCGCCGAGCTGCCGGCAGACGGAAGCCCGCTGGCCCGCGCCGGGCAGCGCCTGTTCGCCGTACGCCTCAAGGCCGATCGGTCGCCGGTCGACCTCGCCGCTCTCACCCGCCACGCCGCGGCACGCCTGCCGGAGTACATGGTGCCCGCGGTGTGGCAGGTGGTCGACGCCCTGCCGACGACCGCCAACGGCAAGATCGACCGCGCCGCACTGCTGTCCTGGCTGGCCCCGGACGGCGCCGCACCACAGGCGGACGAACAGCCGGTGGACGAGCTGGAGATCCGCCTCGCCCAGCTGTGGCAGGAACTACTCGGTATCGAGCGGGTAGGCCGTAACGACGACCTGTTCGCGCTGGGCGGCGATTCACTACTGGTCGCCCGTCTCGTCGGGCAGCTACGGGAGGGACTCGACGGCCTGCCCGGCGACTGGGATCTCGAGTGGGAGATCGTGCTGCGCCACCTGCTGCGCACGCCGACCGTCGCAGGGCTGGCCGCCTACCTGCGCGACAACGCGGCCAGCGGAACGGCAGGCAGCCAGGACACGGTGTCCCCAGTGGTCCGGCTGATCGATGATCTGTCCGGACCGGTGACCGTGCTGGTCCACGCCGGCACCGGAACCCTGCTGCCGTACCGGCCGTTGATCACCGAGATCCGCCGTGCCGGCGGCCGCAACGGGCTGCTGGGACTGGAGATCCCGGCCCTGGACGAGTTCCTCAACGCCGACCCGGACGGCCTCGTCGACCGGCTCGCCGCCCAGTACGCCACGGCACTGCTCGACACCGGTGCGCGGGAGTTCGACGTGGTCGGCTACTGCGTCGGTGGCATCATCGCCACCGAGGTGGCCCGCGGCCTGGCCGAGTCGGGCGCCACGGTGCGCAGCCTGACCGTCATCTCCAGTCACAGCCCCAGCTTCCGCATCGACGACGACCTGCTGTCGGAGTACAGCTTCGCGCTGATGATGGGCATGGACCTGGCGACCATCGGGTTTCCCACCGACGACGAGCGGGTCGGCGCGGCTGCCGGAGCGGTGCTCGCTGCCTCACCGGGCGCCATCGCCAACGGTTCCCTGGCCGACCTGGAGGGGGAGTTCGCTGACGTGGCCGCCGCCTTCGCGGCTCTGGAGAGCATGCCGCGCATGCGCCGGGTGGCGCGGATGGTCGAGGCGTTGCCGCCGGACCTGGCCGGCTCGTACGAGCCGGAGGGCCTGCTGCGTACCCTGCGTACCTACCAGCAGAGCATCTTCGCGCTGAGCAGGCACAGGACCGAGCCCTACGCCGGGGACATCACATTCCTGCGGCACAACGGCGCGTACCCGTTCCCGGGCAGCGCGACGACCATCACCGAGCACTGGGCCAAACTGTGCCTGGGTGACCTGTCCAGCCGCGACATTCCCGGCCAGCACTTCACCTGCATGACCGGCGCGCACGTCTCGACGGTCTTCGGCCACCTGACCCAGCTCGTGGACGGGCTGGACCGCGCATGATCGGCGTACTGGGTGCGTCCGGTGCGGTGGGGCGGGAGGCGGTGCGGGCGTTGCGGAACAGCGGCACCGGCCCACTGCGTCTGGGCGCCCGGCGTACCTCGTCGTTGTCCGCTGCCGATGGTGAGGTGCGTACGGTCGACGTGACCGACGCCGGATCGCTGAAGGAATTCTGTGCCGGGCTGACCGTGTTGATCAACTGCGCGGGGCCGACGTACGCGCTGCAGGAGCGGATGGCGCTGTCAGCCCTGGCCGCCGGCGCGCACTACGTGGACGTGGGCGGTGACGACCCGGTACACGAGAGACTGGCCGCGGCCGGGGCCGTCCGCGGGGACGCGACGGTGGTGCTTTCGGCGGGCGCTCTGCCGGGATTGTCGGCTCTGGTCCCGCGATGGCTGGCGGCCCGGTGGCCGGACGGCGACCGTCTGGTGTGTCACGCCGGCGGACTGGAGAAATGCACCCCGACGGTGGCCGAGGAGATCCTGCTGTCGCTGTCCGTGGGCGGGGCGCACGGCGAACCGTTCGGCATGCCACTGGCGGCATGGCGCAACGGCCGGAGGGCGCTGCGGGCGCTGCGCACCGTGGAGGACGAGGAGCTGCCCGACTTCCCCGACCGGGCGATGCTGCAGCCCATCCTGACCGCCGAGTCCGAGCGGCTGGCGGTCATGCTGAGGCTCGACGAACTCGACTTCTTCAATGTGTATCCCGGGCCGCGGGTCCGGGCCCTGTTCGCGCGGCTGCCCTTGCTGGCCGCCGAGGGACGCGACGACCTGGTCCAGCGGATCGTCACTGCGGGTGACGTGGATCTGGCCGGACGGGATCCCTACTACCGCATGAGGTTCACTCTCGGCGGGCCGGGCAGTGGGCACACGGCCGTCGTCTCGGCCGATTCCAGTTACCGGCTCACTGCCGCGGTCGGTGTGCTGGCGGTCCGGGCCGTCATGGACGGCGCGCTCCCCGCAGGACTGCACTTCGGCGGAGACGTCCTCGATCCCGGCTGGGCGGTCGAGGAGATCAACCGGACCGGTGCCGCAGAGATCGCCGTCCTCGACGATGTCGACGAGGGCGTCCTGTGACGCGGCTGCGGACCATCGTGTGCGGCACGAACTTCGGACGGTTCTACATCCGGGCGATCCGCGAGCACCCCGGCTTCGAACTCGCCGGAGTGCTGTCCACCGGGAGCGCGTACTCCAAGGAGTACGCGCGTTCCCTGGGCGTGCCGTCGTACACCGCTGTCGACCGGCTTCCGGAGAACATCCAGGTGGCATGTGTGGTCGTGCCGGGCGCGGTGAGCGGAGGCCCGGGAACCGACCTCGCGCGGGCTCTCCTTGCCCGGGGCGTACACGTGTTGCAGGAGCACCCGGCGCATCCCGACGAGATCGCGGCCTGCCTGCGAGCGGCGCGGGCCGGCGGGGTGCAGTACCGTGTCAACACCCACTACCGGCACCTGCCCGCCGTGCGCACCTTCCTGAGTGCCGCCGCCCGGTTGCGGGAGCAGCGCGGCCTGCTGTTCGCCGACGCCGCCTCGGCGGTTCATGTGCTGCAGCCCTTGGCCGACATCCTCGTACGGGCGCTGGGCGCGGCCCGCCCCCGCAGGTTCTCACCGGTGTCAGACTCGGCGCCGCTGCGCACCCTGCATGGTGAGCTGGCCGGGGTTCCGCTCACGCTGCGGGTGCAGAACCAGCTCGACCCTGCCGATCGAGACAACCACGCCTTGTTCTGGCACCGCATCTCGCTCGGCAGCGACGGAGGGGTGCTGACCCTGGCCGATACGCACGGCCCGGTGTTGTGGAGTCCCCGCCTGCACGCGCCGCGCGACGCCCACGGCCGACTCGTGGTGACCGACCCGGCGCTGGACCTGCCTACCACGTCGGTGCTCGGGGCGACCCGGCAGCCGACGTACCTGCAGGCATTCGACCATCTGTGGCCCGACGCGATCGGGTCGGCGCTCACCGAGTTCGCGGCGGCCGTAGAGGCCGGCACGGACCCGCTGCGCGGCGGGCAACCGGACCTGGCCATGGCGGGCTGGTGGCGTGACCTCGCCGCCCTGCTCGGGCCGCCCGAGCTGATCAGCCCACCGAGGCCCGTGCCGCTGACCGCCGATCGGCTGGGCAATCCGGAGCCGGCGGCGTCCGGCTACACCGCGTCAGCGGAGTTCTTCGACCTGGCCGCCCGCGACCACGCCGGGCGCAGCGGGCCGGCGGTGGTCGCGGCCCTGGCCGCGATCGACCCGGCCGACGGCCCGATCCTCGACATCGGAGCCGGCACGGGGTTGGTCACCGAGGCGGTGGCGCGTGCCTTTCCGGCGGCCACCGTTCTGGCGAGCGAGCCGGACCCGGCTATGCGCGCCGTGCTGACCAGCCGCGTCGACGGCATTCCCGCTCTGCGTGAACGGGTGACGGTGGTCGCGGCGAGCGCCGAGGAGTTGCCGCTACCGCCCCGGCTGTCGGCGGCGGTGCTGTGCGGCGTGCTCGGTCACCTGGACGCCGACGCCCGGCGCGAGCTGCTGCTGTCGCTGGGCAGGAGGCTGGCGCCCGGCGCACCGATCGTGGTGGAGCTCATGGGTCTCACGACGCCGGTGACCATGCCCCCGGTGCGGCTGGCCACCCGGATACTCGGGGCGCAGCGGTACGAGTGGTGGATGTCGGGCGAGCCGGCCGGCCCCGGCCGGATGCGGCTGGACACGGCCTGGCGAGTTCTCCGGGACGGCGAAATGCAGCGGGAGGTCCGTGACTCGTACCTGTGGCACACCTTGACCGTCGAGCAGGTCGCGGCCGAGGCCGGCCTCACCTGCGAGCCACTCGACGGCCTGCCCTACGCCGCGGTGCTGCGTGTCCCGCTCACCACGTAACCGGAACCCGGACCGGGCCGTAGGCGATTCCGTCGTGTTTGAAAGCGATGTCGGACAACGCTGTGTCCAGGCGCATACCGGGAACGCGGTCGATCAGCGTGCCCAATGCGATCTGCAACTCGACCCGGGCGAGGTTCTGTCCTACGCACTGATGAACGCCATATCCAAAGCCGATGTGGGTACGGCCCTCGCGTTGAAAATCGATGACCGACGGCTCGGGAAACACCGCCGGGTCGTGATTGGCGCCGGCCAGAAGCGGTATCACCCCGTCGCCGGCCGGGATCACGACGTCACCGATCGTGATGTCCTCGGTCACGGTCCGCAACGCGATGGAGTCACCGACCGACAGGGCGCGCAGCAATTCCTCGACAGCGGCCGGCATCAGGGTGGGATTGGCGTCGAGCTGCTTCCACAGCCTCCGGTCGTCGTCGAGCAACGCCAGCACACTGAGACCGATCATGTTGGTGGTCGTCTCCCGCCCGGCCACGACGGTGATCGCCACAGTGGCGAGCAGATCGTCGCGAGTCACCGCTCCAGTGTGCAGCTGATCGGCGATGAGCTGGCTGAGCAGGTCGTCACCGAGGTCGCGTTCTCGTTCGGTGACCAGGTCGTCGAAGACCTCGAACAATGCATCGAGGCCCTCGGTCGCGCTGCTGGCGTCACTGGCGCCGCCACCGATCTGCTGAGATCCCAGCGCTCCGGTGATGCGGCGGAAGAACGGATCGGCCCGGCGCACCCCGATCATCTCGCACATCACCGTGCTGGAGACGGTGTGAGCATACTGGGGCAACAGGTCGACCGGCGGGCCGTGCCGCAGCAACTCGTCCACCCGCTCGTCGGCGATGCGCTGCACCGCCCGCCGCATCGCGCGAGCCTTGCGGACGGTCATCTCCGGCAACAGCATCCTGCGGTGGGCGGTGTGCTCCGGCGGATCCATCCGGATGAACGGCCGGATTCGGGCGCCCACCTCCTGCTCACCCTCGGTCAACGCGGGGAAATTGGGGTGCCGCACGTCCGCACTGACCCGCCGGTCGGCCAGCAGCGCGCGAACGTCGGAGTATCCGGTGACCACCCAGGCGTGCCTGCCGGTCGGCAGCACCACGCGGGAAGCTGCCCCCTCGGTGCGCAGATCGGCGTATTCCGTCGGTGCCGAGAAAGGGCAGGCGCGGGGCATCGGAAATGTCCTGGCCTTTTCCATGAAACTATCAACCTCCCTTACTGGAGGCTCCAGTCTACCGCTGAAAAATGAATTACGCACCATTCCCAAGAGGCCCGAAGGGCAATTCAGTGCTGCCCAGAAATGGAAATCGATGCATCGCTTGATCTGCTTCCCGCACGCCGGTGGAAGCGCGAGCGCCTTCCGCCCGTGGCGTGCGGTCATGCCACCGAACGTCGCGTTGCACGTCTTGCAGTACCCGGGACGGGAGTCCCGGTTCGGCGAACCGCTGATCGACCGGATGCCGGACCTGGTTCGGCTGCTCACCGACGAACTGATGTCTCAAGGCCTTCGCCAGCCATACGTGCTGCTCGGCCACAGCCTGGGAGCAGCCGTCGCCTACGAGGTGGCACAGGAGCTACGGCGCCGAGGGCGACCGGGTCCGGATCTCCTGGTTCCCTGCGCACGGCAGTCGCCGACGGAGCCGCGCCGGGGCGAGGTGCATCGCGGGGACGACGACGTGCTCATCGCAGAGCTGCGGCGCCTGGGCGGGACTCCATCGGAGGTGCTCGCGGACCCGGACCTGCGCCGTGCCGTGCTGAACGTGGTCCGCAACGATTATCGGCTGTCAGAGACCTACGTCGCGCGGCCCGCACCACCGCTGGAATGCCCGATCATGGTGCTCGTCGGCGATGCCGACCCGGAATGCAGCGCCGCGGACGGTGCCGGCTGGGCGGCCGTGACCACCGGCCACACCACGGTGTCCACGTTCGCCGGCGACCACTTCTTCCTCACGCCGCGGCGCCGCGAGGTCGTCGCCGCGGTGCTCTCCCGGCTCGGCCTACCGGCGGTCAACGCCTGGCCCAGCACCCCCTGATCGGATCGGAGAGTTTCATGGCCACCGACTTCTACAGCACCTCGGCGGAGTTCTACGAGATGGTCGCGCAGCGGCACGTCCGCACCAGCTCCGGCCCGCTGGTGACAGCATTACGGTCCGTCGATCCGTCACATGGACCGGTCGTCGAGATCGGGGCCGGCACCGGCCGGCTGACCGAACTCATCGCGAACCGGCTGCGTGCCGCCACCATCCTGGCCGTCGAGCCCTCCACCCCCATGCGCGCGATCCTGACCAGCCGGGTACTGAACGATCCGGACCTGCGTAGGCGGGTCACCGTCGTCGCTGATCAGGCACCGGACCTACGGCTGCCCGAACGAATCAGCACTGCCGTCATCTTCGGCGTGCTGGGCCACCTGGACGCCACGGACCGGGGCCGGCTGTGGGAACTTCTGCGTTCCCGCCTGCCGGTGGGAGCGCCGGTGGCCGTCGAACTGATGGGCGGGCACGAGGCCCGTCCGTTACCTCCCATCCGCATGCTCCGCGAGACGATCGGCACGCAGACGTACGAATGGTGGACCTCGGCCGAGGTGGCCGCACCCAAACTGATGCGCTGGCGGACAACCTGGAAGGTGCTGTCCGGCAGCGAGATCGTCAGGACCGTGGAAGACACCTACGACTGGGCGACGCTGAGCCTCGAGGAACTGGCGGACGAATCGGGAATGACGGCCCGCCCGCTCGGCGGATCGGGCGTGCCGGGCTCGCCGGAGATCGGCCTGCTGATCCGTTGACCGCAGGCGCAGTCGGTCCCATCCGCCAGCCGGCCGCCAGTGAGAGCCCGAGCAGAGGTGAGGCCGGCCGGCAGGCGCTCTGACCGGCGCCCACCACGGTCGCCGCGACCGCCGTCACAGCGACCGACCGGCCCACCCCGGCGGCGAGGTCCGGGCTGGCCGCTGCGGCGGCCAGCCCGGACCAGAGCACCACCCCCCCGCCGGGAGCGCCGGGTGCCGGGCCCGGCACCCGCGGGCGTGGATGCTCGTTCGCTGCCGGTCAGGAGTTCAGGTCCCGCAGGTACGCGGCGAACTTCTCCAGCCCGTCGATGTTGCGCGGGCTGCTGATGCCCTCGTTGTAGTCGAGGACGAAGAAGCGGTTGTTGACCACCGCGGGCAGGCTCTTCGTGGTGGGCGAGGTCTTCAGGAACTTGATCTTCTCCTCGGCCGGTTGGTCCTGGTAGTCGAGGATGATGATCACCTCGGGCCGGGCCTGGACCACCGCTTCCCAGCCGACCTGCGTCCACCGGGCGTCCAGGTCGGCGAAGATGTTCCGACCTCCGGCGAAGGTGATGATGTCGTTCGGGGGCACCTGCTTGCCGGCGGTGAACGGTTGGTCGGTGCCGGAGTCGTAGAGGAACACCGGGGTCTGGGTCTCCGGTGCCTGTGCCTTGACCGCCTCGACCCGGCGCTTCAGGTCGGTGACCATGGTGGCGGCGCGGTCCTGCACGCCGAAGATCTCGCCGAGCCGCTCCAGGTCGGTGTAGAGGCCGTCGAACGGGGCGTGCCGCTCGGGATGGTTCGGGTAGTTGAAGCAGGATTCGGCGTGCATGAAGCTCTGGATGCCGAGCCCGTCGAGGATCTCCGGGGAGGTGCCACGCTTGTCGCTGAGTCCAGAGTTCCAGCCGGCGACCACGAAGTCGGCCTTGGCCTGGACGAGGAGTTCCCGGTTGAGCAGGTCGTCGCTGAGGAACTCGACCTTGGCGTACTCGGCGGCCCAGGGCGATTCGGTCACGGGCGGGTTGGCCGGCGGCATGACGTAGCCGTGGACGTGCTCGGTGAGGCCGAGGGCGAACATCTTGTCGGCGCTGCCGCCCTCGTAGACGACCGTGCGTTGCGGAAGGGTGTACTCGACGGGTTCGCCGCACCGGTTGACGGTGACCTTCCGTACGTCGCTTCCACTCGGTTCGACCTCGGCACCACACCCGGCGAGCAGCGCTGAGGCGGCCAACGACGCCAGCGCGGTACGGAGCGCGGCGGGCCGGCGCGTGGTCCCGTTCATCTGAAGTGTCCTTCCGGAGAGGGTGCGGAGTCGAGGGAGTAGAGCAGCTGTGGGTCGCCGGTCAGTGGGTGCGGCACGACGCTGACCGCGACGCCGAACACCGTCCGGATCAGGTCAGCGGTCAGGACGTCGGCCGGGGTCCCGGCGGCGACGAGCCGTCCGTGTGACAGCACGCCTATCCGGTCGCAGGCGGCAGCGGCGAGGTTCAGGTCGTGCAGGACGACGAGCACGGTCAGCCCTGACCCGCGCAGCAGCGACAGCAGCTCGATCTGGTGCCGGACGTCGAGGTGGTTGGTTGGCTCGTCGAGCACCAGGATCTGCGGTTCCTGCACGAGGGCGCGGGCGACGAACACCCGCTGCCGCTCACCGCCGGACAAGCTGAGCATCCCGCGGTCGGCCAGGTGCAGCAGGTCGAGCCGGGCCATCGCCCGGCGGCACAGGGCCAGCTCCCGTTCGCTGAGCGGCTGGTTGCCGCGGAGGTGAGGGGCGCGACCGAGCGCCACCGTCTCGGCGACGGTGAAGTCGAGGTCGGTGCCGCCGTCCTGGGTCAACGCGGCGACCGACCGCGCGCTGCGGCGCAGCGGCAGGGTGGCCAGGTCGTCGGAGCCGACCCAGACCGTTCCACGGCTGGGCCGTAGGGCCCGGTACACACAGCGCAGTGCTGTCGACTTGCCGGATCCGTTCGGTCCGATCAGCCCGACGACCTGCCCGTCCGGCACGTCGAGCGACAGGTCACGGACGATCACGGTGCCGTCGATCGCCACCGTGACGTCGTCGAATCGGAGATCCATCATCGGCCGCCGAACAGGTAGCCACGGCGACGCATCAGCGCGAGGAACACCGGTACGCCGAGCAGGGCGGTGATCACACCCAGCGGTAGCTCCCGGGGTGCCACCAGAGTGCGGGAGATCAGGTCGACCCAGACCATGAAGACGGCCCCGGCCAGCGGCGCGACGACCAGCACCCGCTGGTGCGAGGCGCCGACCACGATGCGGACCAGGTGCGGTAACACCAGGCCGACGAAGGCGACCGCCCCGCTGACCGCCACCATCGCACCGGTGACAAGCGAGGTGACGACGAACAGCCGCCGACGCATGCGGGTCGGGTCGACACCCAGGCTGGTGGACGCCTCGTCACCGAAGGTCAGCACGTCGAGGGTACGGCTGTGCCGGTACAGGACGAGTACGCCGATCACGACGGTGCCCGCCACCAGCGGCAGGCCCCCCCAGGTCGCGGCGCCGAAGCTGCCCATCGACCAGAAAAGCATCGTGGCGGTGGCCTCGCTGTCCGGCGTGAAGTAGATGATCACCGCCATCAAGGCCTGGAACCCGAACGACATGACTACGCCGGTCAACACGAGACGCAGCGGCGTGACACCCGCGCGGCTGTACGCGGCCAGGTAGACCAGCACCGCGGCGGCCATCGCGCCGACAAAGGCACCGGCGGAGACCGCGTAGATGCCCAGCGCACCGAGACCTCCGGCGACCGTGACTGCGACGGCGCCCACCGAAGCCCCGGAGGAGACCCCCAACACGTACGGATCGGCCAGGACGTTGCGCACCAGGGACTGGATCGCCACCCCGACCGCGGCCAGGCCCGCGCCTACGAGCGCGGCGAGCAACACCCGAGGCGTACGGATCTGCCAGATGATCTGGTACGTGGTCACCTCCTCGGCGGCGATGCGCCCACCGGTGACCGCGGCCCAGAGGTACCGGGCCGTCTCGCCGGGTGGGATGGTGGCCGGGCCGAGCCCGATCGTCACCACGAGCGAAACGGCGAGCAGGACCAGCAGGACAGCAACCGCGCCACGAGTGGGAACCGACGGACGTAGGTTCTCTCGAGCCGGGGTGCCGGCGGCGGGGACATCCGGTCCGGCGGCGAGGTCGGCGGCTCTGGAGGGCGTCACGACCCACGACCCTCGCCCAAAACGAAAGTCATTGTCAAATGCGCATCTGGGCACCCGTGACCATCAGGCGCGTCCTGATGGCAAGATGCCGGCCCGTAGCGGCCCGGCCGGCTATTCGGCCATCGCGTGCTCCGCCACCTAGCCAGACCCCTGAGCCAGACGTCGTCCACTGAGCGTGCGGTAGCGGTGCAACCGTCGGAGCCCGGCAACGTCGGGCCGGTCCGCCGGCGTGGTCGCAACAGCGTCCAGCCGCTGTTGCGTGGCGAACTCGTCCAGGTGCATGCCGATCGCGACGAGTTCGCCGACCGGCGGCGGCTCCGGTAGCGGGGTGACATGGATCAGATTTCCGACGACATGCACGGCGAAGCCCTGCTCGGCACGGTGACCGCGTACCCGCACCCGGCCCTTGAGCCGGTAGGCACCAGAAGGAGGATCTTCGATCAGGTCGATCAGCATGCTCGGAGAAACGGGCTGTGCCAGTTCCGCAGAGGCCGCTCGCGCATGGTCGTGGTCATGGTCGTGGTGGCGCTCACGGACAAGCTGGGCGAGCGGGAGTTCGTCGACCGGATCCTTGTCGACGGCGGTGTCGAACACGAGCGTCGGATCGATCCGGCTGTGCCGGGCAGTGACGATCTGCACGTGGGAGTTGCGTCGCCGTACCCGTTCCTGGATCCGGTCGAGCACCCGGTCACGGTCCGTGGGCGGCAACAGGTCCGTCTTGTTGATGACGACGAGCGTCGCCGCCGCATAGCGGACGGGTGGCTCCGGCCGCAGGTCAACGGTATGGAAATGTTCGACCGCATCGATCACCTCGATGAGACCGCCGGGCCGGATCTCCTTGGGGTTGCCGAGCCTGATGAGACGAGCGAGGTCGACCGGTTCGGCCACACCGCTGGCCTCGACCAGGATCGCGTCCAGCCGCAGCCGAGGCCGGGAAAGGCGATGGAGCGCGTCGTGCAGACCACCTGCGTCCGGGAGGTGGCAGATGCAGCCACCGGAGATGACTGCGGCTTCGTCGACCTGCCCGGTCACGAGGGCTGCGTCCACGTTCAACGTACCGAAGTCGTTCACGACAACGCCCAGGCGAGCGCCGGGCCGACGCAGCAGGTGGTTGAGCAGGCTCGTCTTTCCCGCGCCCAGGTAGCCGGTCAGCGCGATGACCGGCACCGGACCCGAGATGCCGACTGTGGAGGCGGGGTTGCCCGAGCGAGGCTCCGGGTCAGCCACGTCGCCCTCCCATCACCGCGAGCATCGACATCCTCCGTTCGACAGCACGGACGTGGGCAGCGATCTCGCCAGGAGGGCCGCGGTCATCCGCTCGGCCCCCGGCCGCGACCGTCAACCCCGCCGCCGTCGAGGCCATGCGCGAGGTCGGCATCGACATCACCGACCAGACCCCCAAACTACTGGAGTACGTTACCGCCGAGTCCTCCGACGTCATCGTCACCATGGGCTGCGGCGACGCCTGCCCGGTCTTCCCGGGTAAGCGCTACGAGGACTGCAGCGGGGTGAACAGCTTGTTGGCGGACCGGCCGACCGCGCCGGTCAGCGTCGACTGGATGTTCGAGCCCACCGCGACGAGCGGGATCATCGCCTGCGTGTGCGGGTCGTCGAGGTCGTAGCCCCGCAGGTAGGCGATGGCTCCCGCCAGGCGGACGTTGATGACGAGCGCCCCCCGCGACGTCCGCCGGAAGCGTGCGCCGTATCGATCACCGCTGTCAACACGACTGTCGTCCGTCGGTCACCGCGGTCCGTCGACAGTGGATCAGGCGTACGGCCGGGCGGTGAGCCGTCCCGCCGCCGCCAGCCGCTCGACCGCCGCCCGGTGGGGAACCGCGTGACTGGTACGACCGCCCACGCCGGTGGTGGTGACGGCGGTGAACAGCGAGTTGAGCAGCGCTTCCTCCACCGCGTCCAGTACGGCGGCGAACACCGGATCGATCGCGCCGTCCGGGATCGGTGGCTGGTCCGACGTGGTGAACGCGATCGCGTAGTCCCCGCTGGTGTTGCTGAACGACGCACCCACCCGGGCCATCGCGAACACCGCCCGGCGGGCGAGCCGCCGGAGCTGGCGCGCGTCCAGGGGTACGTCGCACGCCACCACGATCATGCACGAGTTGCCGGGTGGTTCGGTCCGGCCGGCGGCCGGGACCAGTTCGTCGACCGGTAGCGGCACACCGAGTGCGGTGAGGACGCCACCGAAGTTGGACTGCACCAGCACGCCGACCGTCCGCGTACGGCCGTCGGCTCGGACCGTGCGGGACGAGGTGCCGACGCCCGCCTTGTAGCCGAGGGCGGTGGTGCCGGTACCGGCCCCGACGCAGCCCTCCGCGGGCAGACCGCCGGTCGCTCCCGCGACGGCGGCCAGGACGTGGGGCTCGGTGATCGGGCGCCGCCGGATGTCCGACAGGTGCCCGTCGTTCGTCTCGCCGACCAGCGGGTTGAACGACAGCCCGTCCGGCCGGCGCCCCATCAGGTGCCCGAGCAGCGCGTCCGCCGCCCGGAACACCGACAGCGTGGCGGTCAGCACGACCGGAGACTCCAGCACGCCGAGTTCGTCCACCTGGGTCGAGCCGACGAGCTTGCCGTGGCCGTTGCCGGCGTACACCGCGGCGGGCAGCGTCCACCGCCCGGCGCCGAGCTGTTCCGGCACGATCGCGGTGACGCCGGTGTGCAGGTCGGCGCCGTCGTCGACGGTGGTGTGGCCCACCAGGACGCCGGCAACGTCGGTGATGGCGTTGTGCGGCCCGGTGGGCAGCGATCCGACGACGATCCCCAGGTCGCGGGCGCGCCGGCCGGGACGTCTCAGGAGGCCGCCGCCCGGATCGCCTGCACGATGCCGGTCGGGGCGTAGTCCTCGGGGACGCCCTCGACCAGGATGATGTCGCCCTCGATGTGCCGGGAGCGCAACGGCGCGATCTCCTGGTAGGCGGGCGAGTCCCACCAGGCCCGCGCCTCGGCGATCCCCGGGAAGCCGAGCATCACGACGGCGCCGGGCCAGGTGCCCTCCTTCACCTCGTGCGGGGTGGCGTGCACGAGGATACGGCCGCCATGCGGGGCGAGCGTGCCCGGAAGCCGCTCGATGTACTCGGCGATGTCCCGGTGCGGTGCGGCGTCCTGGAGATGGGCGATGGCGTACGCGGGCATGGTGTCCTTCCGGCCGTCGGGCTCCGAACGCCGATCCTGGCACGGCGGTGAGCATCCGTGCTCGCCTGGACGGTCGGCCGATCAACCGCCGGACGCGACGGCCGCGATGGCCGCGACGGCGGCGTGCGGCCGGTGGGCCTTGTTGTCCAGGCGCGTCAGGCGCTCGACCTCGGCGAACCCGGCCTGCCGCAGCCGCGCGGAGAACTCGTCCAACGGCCAGCGGTACGCGGTGGTGACCTTGTGGTCGAAGGCGCCCACCTCGTCGCCGACGAAGATGCCGGCCACGAGCGGCCCACCCGGCACGATCGCGCGGTGGAACTCCGCCAGCACGGCGTCGAGATCAGGTGGTGGGAGGTGGATCAGCGAGTACCAGGCGAGGATGCCGGCGACGGAGTGGTCCGGGACGTCGAGGTCGTCCAGCGACCCGAGCCGGTACGCGCCGTCCTGATGCGTCGCCCGCGCGTGCGCGACGAACTCGGGAACCATGTCGATTCCGGTGGCGTCGACGCCCAGCGAGCGGAGGTGGCCGGTGAGGTGACCGGGTCCGCATCCCAGGTCGAGCACCGGACCGGTCCGGACGGCCAGGTGGCGGCCGATGAGGGCGAGGTCGTCCGCGTGCACCTGCCCGGTGGTGCCGATCAGTTCGATGTAGAGCGTCGCGACCGCCCCGTACGCCTGCCGTACCCGTGTGTGGTCCACCCGTCGACGATAGCGGCCGGGACGCCTCGGCCGCATTACCGGTTGAATGAGATGAATGAATGGAAAAGTCGGCGCAGGGCCGCCGCCCGGTGCGGGATCGATAGCTTTCCGTCACTGAAGTTTCTATCCTTGAAGAATCCCGATCGCCAGCAGCGGAAGGGGCGGCATGCCGCGCCGTTCGAGCCTCAGCTATCGAGATGCGTTACGACTGCTGGCCCCGGGCAGCGCGCGCATCACCGAGACCGACAAGGTCGTCAGCGCGGGGATCCTGGGCGCCGGGGCCCTCACCAGCGGTACGGCGCTGGCGCTGCTCGGCCCGAAGAACGCACTCATGCAGCTCGTCCGGGACGCCACCGGAAACCAGGCCGGGCGCATCCGGGCGACCGGCGGGAAATCGTATTACGAGCTGCTGGAGGCCAGCCATACCGTGCTGGCCCTCTCCGCATTCTTCGACGGTTTCCGCGACGAGGTCGGGCCGGGTTTCGACCGGCTGGAACTGACCGACGAGGAGAAGGTCGGCATGCTGCCGGCCGAACGGCGGCACCACACGCTCCCCCAGGAGATCGACGGCGGCTACTTCCCGCTGCCCTCCTCCGTGCACGGGATGGACGACACCCGGCGGGACGTCGAGGCCGCGTACGTCAAGCTCTACGACGCCACCATCGCCTTCTGCGCGGGCCTGGCCGCCTGGCCGTCGGTGCGGCGCGGGCTCGACCTCACCTCGATGCGCACCCGTGTGGTGGGCCGGGCCATGTGGCACTACGAGGACCGCTTCGACCGGCTCGCCGCTGACCTTCCCGAGTTCGGGTTCCGGATGATCCGGCAGGCGATCGAGCACAACCTGATCGACAACCGGAAACTGACCACCGAGGTGTCGGCCCGGCTGGACGCGCTGGCGCAGCTCTACCGCAACCTCGCCGAGCTGCCCGGCCCGGTGCCCGCGGACCGGCCCGATCTGCTCCGCGAATCACTCGACCGGCTCACCGGCTCGCTGGCGGCGGTGTTCCGGCAGCCGCTGCTGCGGATCAAGGACGTCGACTTCCACCTGCGGCTGCCGAACGTGGACAGCGGCTTCATCAGCCCCGACTTCCGGGCCGCCGAGTACGGCAAGCACACGTCACCGGAGCGGGAGCGCTGGTGGGAGGACCAGCCGCGCCGGGGTGACCTCGTCGGGTTCCTCTCCGAATACCTGACCGACCCGGCGAGCCTGCACCGTCCGCTGCTGCTCCTCGGCCAGCCGGGCGCCGGCAAGACGCTGCTGACCCGGGTGATCGCGGCCCGGCTGCCGGCGAGCCGGTTCACCGCGATCGTGGTGCCGCTGCGCCGGATGTCCGGGGACACGTCACCAACGGAGCAGATCGAGGCCGCGATCGAGCAGGTGATGGACGAGCGCATCCGCTGGGCGGACCTGCGCCGGGCCACCCGGCACACGACCGTCGTAGTGATCTTCGACGGGTTCGACGAACTCGTCCAGGTCACCGGCACAGCCCACTCGCAGTACATCGACCGGGTGGCCGAGTTCCAGGAGACCCAGTGGGACCTGGGCTACTCGGTAATCCCGATCATCACGTCCCGGATCCTGGTGATGGACCGCGCCAGCGTGCCGCAGGGCACCGTGCTGGTCCGCCTGGAGGACCTGACCGACGCCCAGGTGACGGCCTGGCTGGCCGCCGTGAACGCGGCGAACGAGGACCGGCCCGGCTACCGCCTCCTGTCCGCCCGGGAACTGCTGTCGCACGGCGAGCTGGCCCGCCAGCCGCTGCTGCTCACGCTGCTGGCGATCTACTACAACGAGCACTGGGCCGACCGCCGTCCCGGCGCCGCCATCTCCCGGTCCGACCTGTTCACCGGCCTGCTCACCGCGTTCATCAGGCGGCAGGTGAGCGAGAAGGCGCCGATCGCGCTTCCGCCCCACGAGCGGGAGGCCCGCGAGCACCAGCTCCGGCGCGACCTGGCGATCACCGCGTTCGCCATGTTCAACCGCAACCGGGAACTGGTGAACCGGGCCGCGCTCCGCCTCGACCTCGACTGCTTCCGGGCCGGGGCCGGCGACGGCTCCCGGTTCGAACTCGGCGACGTGCTCGGCCCGGAACAGCTGGTCACGGCCGCGTTCTTCGTGGTGTACGGCCCGGACGACGTGCAGGGCGAGGACGCCCGGCGCACGTACGAGTTCCTGCACACCACGATCGGCGACTTCCTGATCGCCGAGTACGTCATCGGGGCGCTGCGGAGCCTGGCCGAGCTGCGCCGGCACACCCGCAGCCCGGCCGGCTTCGGCTACCAGCTGGACACCGGCCAGTTCCGGGCGCTGCTCTCCCACCAGCCGCTGGTGAAGCGGGAGGCGGTCGTCGGCTTCGCCCGTGAACTCAGCTCCCGTCACCCGCAGGAGCGGGACGGGATCGTGGAGACCATCGCCGGCCTGCTGGCCGAGGCCCGGCAGCGGACCGACCTGGCCGGCGTGGACGGCTACCGGCCCGCGCCGTACGACCCGGTGCGGCTGCTCGCCGCGTACACCGCGAACCTGGTCGCGCTCGCCGCGCTGGTGTCACCGGACGGCGTACGCCACACCGACCTGATGGACGAGGCGACCTGGGTGTCCACGGTCCGGCTGTGGCGGGCGGGGCTGGACGAGAAGGGCCAGCTCGCGATGATCAGTTGGCTCGACCGGGACGCCGACGGCCGGATCGTCGCCGAGCGGCGGCGCGAGGGCCGGGGCGAGACGGTGAACGTGGCCGCCGAGGAGGCGCGGCTGCTCGGCGACATCACCACCTACGGCCAGCTGCAGGCGGGCGCGCGGACGTGGCGCGGCCAGCAGCCGGACAGCTTCGAGGCCGGCCGCTTCCACGCCGACCTGGTCTCGCTCGCCACCCGCCGCTGGCCGGTGCCGTCCCTGCACCAGCTCATCCTGTACGACGAGCGAAGCTACCGGCGGCTGTGGGCGCGCGCCGTCGAGTCACCGGAGGCGGTGTCCAGCACGAGCGCCACGGTCCTGCTGGAATGCCTCGCCGAGGACGGCGCGCAGTTGCCCCGCGAGGTGGTGTGCGGGCTGACCCGGGTGGCGCTGAGCCGGCTGCCCGACTCGCCGACCGCCCCGCCCGAGCTGATCATCTCGTGCCCGTACCTGATCGACGAGTTCCCGGAACTGGTCGACTCGCTCGGCACGACCGACGACCACGCGGTGCTGCACGCGCTCATCCTGCGGCACGGGCTCCACCGGCTGCCGCAGCGGTACGTGCCCCGGGTCCGCCGGGTGCTCGCCGACATCGAGGACCGGCTCGCCGAGCTGCCGCTGGAGGACGGCGTGGTGTCGGCCGAGATGGCCGAGCAGTTCGCGGCCGCCCGGGTCGACAACCGCACCGCGCTGTGGCTGCTGATGGCGCTGAACGAGTACGCCGACCTGGCCTGGCCGAAGATCCCGCCGAGGACGATGCACGCCCTGCTCGCGCACCGGCTGCCGGACGAGTTCCTCGACGAGGCGAGCCTGTGCCGGCTGCTCCTGGACTACCTGCGGGCCTACGACCGGGTGCCGGCCGAGGTCTCGCTGGCATCAGCCCTCGACACGCTGCGCGTCCTCGCCGCGTCGGACCCGCCCGCCGACCAGTCCGGTCACGCCGACCGGCCCGGCCAGCTCCCGGCCGCCGAGGCGGTCTGACCACGCCACCCGTACCGCCACCACCCGTTCGGAGGCCCCGATTGGCACACTCGCCCCGGCACCGAGAGCACATCGTCCGGACGGGAAGGAGGAACCTGGCGGTCGACATCGCCGGGGCGCAACGCGGCTGGCCGGTGTTCCTGATGCACGGCACACCCGGCAGCCGCAACGGTCCACGACCACGGTCCATCGTGCTGCACCGGCTCGGCGTACGGCTGATCTCGTACGACCGGCCGGGTTACGGCGGTTCCAGCCGGCTGCCCGGCCGCCGGGTCGCGGACGCCGCGGCGGACGTCGCGGCCATCGCCGACGACCTCGGCCTGGACGGGTTCTCGGTGGTGGGACGCTCCGGCGGCGGCCCGCACGCCCTGGCCTGCGCCGCGCTGTTGCCGGAGCGGGTACGACGGACCGCCGTCCTGGTCGGTCTCGCCCCGGCCGGGGCGGCCGGGCTGGACTGGTTCGGTGGCATGACCGACGCCAACGTCCGGGACTACGGTGCCGCCGAGCACGACGTGCCGGTGCTCGCCGAGCAGTTGCGGTTGCGGGCCGAACGGACCATGGACGACCCGGGCTCGCTGCTGGCGCTGCTGGTCGAGCAGATGACCGCGGCCGACCGCCGGGTGGTGGCGGGCGTGCCGATCCGCCGGCAGCTCACCGACGCCTATGCCGAGGCGCTGCGCCAGGGGCCGCACGGCTGGATCGACGACGTGCTGGCGTTGCGCGCCGACTGGGGGATCACGCTCGCGGACATCCGGATGCCGGTCCGGCTGTGGCACGGCGCCGACGACAACTTCGCCCCGGCCAGCCACACCCGCTGGCTGGCCGAGCAGATCCCCGGCGCGCAACTGCACGTGCAGCCGCGCAGCGCACACTTCGGCGCGGTGGAGGTGCTGCCGGAGATCCTCGCGTGGCTGGCCGACCCGGTGGAGCGGGCCGCGGTCAGATCGGATGCGGGTCGATGATGCGCCGCTGCAACCGGCTCTCCCGGACGGCCTCGACCGCCGGGTGGTTCTCGCCCAGCCGGTAGGCCAGCTCGCGGGTGACCGCCTCCACCTCCGCCCGCCGGCCGCTCTCCACCCGCTCCTGCATCACCACCAGGTTCGCCCGGCAGCGCAGCGTGTTCGTGTGGTCGCGACCGAGGATCCGGACCAGCCCGTCGTGGGCGCGCCCCAGCAGGCTCAGCGCCTCCAGGTCCGCGGCCTCCCGGCCCTCCGGCGGGTCGGGCTGTTCGGCGATGCAGATGCCCTGGTTCATCCAGCCGGAGAGCGGGTACGGGTGCCCGCTGCCGAGCACCCCGGCGAGCGCGTCGGCGGACCGGCCGGCGAGCTGCCGCGCCTCGGCGAAGTCCCCGGCGCGGCGGGCCACCATGGCCAGGTTGACCATGCAGACCAGGGTCAGCGGGTGCGCCGGGCCGAGGTTGCGCTGGTAGATGCGGTGCACCTCGGTGAGTTCCCGGCTGGCGCGCTGGAACAGGTCGACGGTGAGCAGGTTGATCGACAGGCTCAGCCGGCAGGTGAGCGTCTCCGGGTTGTCCGGCCCGAACCGCTCGTTCAGCAGCTCGTACGCGGCTTCGAGGAGCTTGCCCGCCTCGACCGCGTGCCCGGCCGCGCGCAGCGACACCGCCAGGTTCGTCTGCGTCCGCAGGGTGATCAGGTGCTCGGCCCCGGCCGTGTGCAGCAGGTCCCGGTGGACGCTGCGCAGGCGGGTGACCGACTGCTCGAAGTCGCCCGCGTCGCGCATGTCGATGCCGACGTACGCGGAGGAGGCGAGCGTGTCCGGGTGGTTCTCCCCGAGGATCGCGCGGCGCCCGGCCAGCACCATCTCGTCGTTCTTGCGGGCCTCCCGGAAGTCACCCATCAGGCGCTGGGTGCTGGCGAGGTTGTTGAGCGCGGCGAGGGTACGCGGGTGCTCCTCGGTGAAGTTCCGCTTCCACGCGTTGAACGTGATCTCGTCCAGGCGCAGCGCCTCGCTGTACATGCCCATGCCGCGCAGGTCGCGGGCGAGCCCGCCGGCGGTCATCAGCGTGTGCGGGTGGTCCTCGCCGAGCAGGTCCCGCTGGGCCGCCAGCACCTCCTCGTCCAGCGCCCGCGACTCGGTGAACTGCCCGAGGAAGGCGAGGATGTTGGCGAGGTTGAACTGGAGGTGCAGCAACTGCCGGCGCAGGTCGTCGCGCGCCCGCGGGTCGGTCTCCTCCGCGAGCATCTGCTCCCAGGTCCGCGCGACCTCCTGCCCGAGCCGCCGGCCGGTCTCCAGGTCGCCGCGCAACTGGAGGTAACGGACCCGGTCGATCATGAGGGCCCGCACCTCCACCTTGCGGCTCAGCGGCGCCTTCGCCGCCTCCAGGTGCGGCCAGATGACCCGGAACCTGGGCCAGCCGTCGGGGTCGTCGACCTCGCCCTCCGGCCGGGCGGCGGCGAGCACCAGGTGGACCTGCCGGCGGGCCTCGTCGAGTTCCGCCTCCGTCATCCGGGACCGGACGGCGTGCTGGAGCAGGCGGTGCATGAGCACCAGGCCGCCTCGGCCCCGCTCGCCGCCGGACGGGTTCTCGGCCCGCAGGTCGACCCGGAGGAGGGCGAGCCGGTTGGCCTGCTGCACCAGTTGCTGGCGGACCAGCCGCTCCTTCGCCTGCGGGTGGAACGGCACCAGCGCCTCGGCGAACTCGTCGCTGTAGACCAGGTCGGCGGAGATCTCCGGCGCGAACACCGAGCAGAGTTGCAGTACCCGGTAGGCGGCCGGGTTGCGGGTCCGCAGGTGGTTGAGTGACAGCTCCCAGGTGGCCTCCACGGAGACGTTGCTGTTCGGCTCCATCACCGCGCCCGGCCCGAACCTGGCGATCTCGGTGAGGTAGCTGTCCACCGAGTGGCCGGTGTCGGCCAGCCAGGCCGCGGCGGCAGTCACCGCGATCGGCAGGTCACCGAGCAGGGCGGCGATCCGGTCGGCCTGGTCGACGCGCATGGTCGGCACCCGCTCGGTGAGGTGCTGGATGCTCTCCGCGCGCTTGAACACGTCGACCTGGACGGTGGTGGCCCGCTCCACCCACTGCAGGTTCCGGGAGGTGATCAGGACGTGGCCCTTGCCGTCCGGCACGTACGGCAGGACGCCCTCGACCTCGTCCGCGTTGTCCATGATCAGTAGCCAGCGGAGGTCGGTGCGGCGCAGCGCCTGGAGCACCAGCCGGGCGTTCTCCCGGTTCGATTCCGACGACGGTACGCCCAGGTAGGGCGCCAGGTCACCGATGGCCGACTCGATGAACGGCACCTGGTCGGCGTCGATCCACCACACCATGTCGTACGCGGCGCGGTAGCGGTGGGCGTACTCCAGCGCGAGCTGGCTCTTGCCGATGCCGCCCATGCCCTGCAACGCCACCGGCCCGGTGCCGGAGAGCACCACCTTCGGGCTGCTGCGCAGCAGTGTCCGCAGCTCGCGCAAATCCGCCTCCCGGCCGGTGAAGCGCTTGTTGCGGCCCGGCACCTCGAACACCGTGTTGTCGCGGCCGGGGAACCGGGGACCGGTCGGCAGTTCCAGGTCGGCCGGCACCCCCTCGCGACCGACCAGGCGCAGGATCCGCGCGGCGGCGGTCCGGGCCTCCAGGCCGGCCACCGAGACGGTGTGCGCGGCGGGCACGTTCGCCAGGCGCCGCACGTCCGCGACGTACACGACGAGCGGCACCTGGTCGGGCGAGCGGTCCGGCGCGGCGAGCACCGCCTCCTCGGTGGCGTTGGACTCCGACACGATGATCAGCTCCCGGGCCGTCCGGGGCGTCTCGTCCTCGGCGAACCACGGATCGGTGACCCGGACGTCGGCCGAGACCAGCAGGTGCCCGATCCACTCCGCCCACACCCGGTCGTACGGGGCGTGCCGGAGCAGGATCTCGTTCTCCACCGAGGTGGAGGTACGGGTGAACCGGGCGTTGACCCGTTCGCGTACCGCGCTGCTCATCGGCGGCAGCGACTCCACCTCGCCCCGGGTGATCTCCCGGGCCAGCACCTCGTACGCGGACAGCAGCGACCCGTTGACGCCGGGCTGGTCGGCGAACGTGGCGAGCAGTTCCTCGTACGCGTAGAACGCCTGGTAGGGCACCTGCATCCGGGCCCAGTACCGGTCCCGGTCGGCCTCGCTCATCCCGCTCGGCAGGCCGCTGAAACGCTGGCGCGCCACCGCCCGCCCGGTGTCCGCCTTGACCTTCTCCGCCGGGTCGATCCGCATCGGCACGGGCAGCACCCGGATCCGCCGCGACCCGTAGCGGTGCTCGACCAGCCGCGCCACCTTGGCGGCGCCGGTGATGCCCTGCTCGCTGAGGGTGAAGCAGGTGACCAGCACGTCCGGCAGTTGGATGGTGCAGATGTCGGCGACGTCGGAGAACCCGGTCCGGCTGTCGATCAGCACGTAGTCGTAGTTGCGTTTCATGTCGGCGCGAAGCGCGTCGAAGAAGTAGCCGCCGCCCTGCCGCTCGTAGAACTCGTCCCAGTTCATCCCGGCGAGCGCGCCGGCGTAGTCGTTGTTCTGCTGGCCCGCGCCGAGGAAGTCGAGCGTCCCGTCACCGGGGAAGTTGGACCAGTTCAGCGAGAACGAGTACTTGTGCACGCGGGCGTACTGCTCGTGCCAGCGGTCGTCGCCCTTGTCCTGCTTGGTGGTGGTGGCCCACTCGTACTCCCGGATCAGGTCGATCACCCCGCCGGTGCTCTCCAGCGCGTCCCGGTCGATGAACGGCGCGAAGAAGCGCGACAGGCCGGGGGATTCCAGGTCCCAGTCGACGGCGAGCACCCGCTTGCCGTTGGCGGCGAGGATCCAGGCGACGTTCGCCAGCGCCATCGTCCGGCCGGTGCCGCCCTTGTAGGAGTAGAAGGTGACGACCTGTCCCTCGCGTCGGGTCATGTGTCCACTCCCTCGTCGGGCGGCGGGTTCTCCCAGAGCCGGGGTTTGCTGATCGGCCGTCCCGGCGGCGGGTAGGCCGGTCTCGCCTCCAGGTAGCGGCGGCGCATCCGGTCGACCAGGCCGTGGATCCCGGCCCGCCAGTCGTCGTACGTGGTGATCGCCAGCGGGCGTGCCGCGGCCGGGAAGATCTCGATGGCCCGGTCGAGCAGCACCGCCGCGTGGGAGCGGCGGCCGGGTGCCGAGTCTTCGATGATCACCACGACCCCCACCCAGCGGTGCAGTGAGGCGACCGCCGCGCGGACGGCCTCCGCGCCGTCCGGCGTCTCGACCACCCGAGGATCGATCAGGAGTACGCCCGGACAGCCCCGGAACAGCCCGGCGTCCGGCACGAAGTCGCGGACGTCGATCGGCATCCGCAGCCGTTGGACCGCGTCGGTCACGTCGTCGACCACCGGCGGCCGGTCGCGGAACGGGCGCCACCGGCCGGCGTGGGTGTCGGACCGCCCGTTGAGCCGGCCCGGGTCGGCCGGTTCCTCGGGCGCGATCACCACCGCCCGGAACGGCACCTCGCTGGTCGGCGACGACGGCAGGTCGGTCGGGCCGGTCGGCGGCTCGGCCGGTTGCAGTGGTGTCTGCTCGGCGGTGTCGACGATGTGCTGGGCGAGTCGGCCCAGCACCTCCTTGTAGGCGTGCTGGAACTTCTGGAGCCGGCAGAGCGCGCTCATGCCGTTGGCGGCGTACGCGTCCACGTCGGCGGCCATCGCCACGGCCCGGGCCTGGTCCGGCGCGTGCACGGCGGCGGGCGACGGGATCCACAGGACCGGCAGGATGTTGTCGCCGTCGGGCGGGCGGCCGGCCCGGATCAGCCGTTGCCGGAACCACTCCCGTTCCCGGCGCGAGTCGTCGCGGTTGAGATAGTCCGGTGAGTACAACGGCACGAACACCTCGGCCTCGGCGAGCGCTGTGCGTTTTCGTTCCGTCCGGTCGTCCGGGGGCCGCACCATGAAGTCGGCGAAACCCTGCCGGCGTAACCGGTCGCCGGGCCGGCCGTCGATCGCCAGGTTGAGATCGTGGTAGAAGCGGCGGACCCAGTGGTCGCCCGGGGTGCGGTCGTTGTGGGTCGGTGGGGGAACGTAGCTGAGGAAGAAATAGGGCGGGCCCGGCAGCGCGGGCCGCTCAGAGGTCACGACGGCACGACCGTTCCACGGGAAGTGCGCCTGACCCCCAACCGTCAATGATCACGCGCTGCTCCCCGGTCGACACGATACGGCGCCTATCGATCAGGGTAGAGAGGTTGCGCTCGGGTTACCAGGCCCTCACCGTCCGATGTGGGCGTCCAGCCAGGCGACGGCGGCGTTTACCGCGTCGGATATCGGCAGCAGCCGGGCCGGTGCGCCGCCGACCGTTCCGTGCCGGGCGAACGCCGCCCGGTCGAGTTCCGCGCCGATCGCGGGAAAAGGGGCCGCATCCAGGTGCGGGGCCTCGAAGTCCAGCCGTTCCCGGCGACCGTCGCGCAGCACGTAGCAGCGGTACGGGCGACGCGGCGCCGGCCGGCGCGACCGGTACTCGGCGAGGTGCAGCGCGGTGCATGTCGCATAGCCGACACCGAGCAGCAGCGTCCACGCCCCGGCCGCCTCCAGGGCGGCCAACGGGGACCGCTCCCCGAGATGGGAGTCCAGGTCGTGGACGCGCATCAGCTCCTGCGCCCGCGGCCCCCACGCGCTGAACGACGTCTGCGGGTGCCGGCTGCGGACCGCGCCGGGCAGCCGGCGTACGTGCTCGGCGAACGCGCCGACCCCGAACGACGGTGTGACGGCCGGGTCGAAGCCGGGCATCCGGTCCTCGTACGCCAGACGTTCCTGGTCGGTCAGCCCGGCGGTCGCGGCGCGGTACGCGGCGCTGCTCACCGAGTTGTCGGGGGTCTGCGCCGGAACCACGACGGTGCCGGCCGGACCCACGGCCGTGCGCAGCGCCGCGGCCAGGGCGCCCGCGCCACCGTCGACCGGCCCGAGGGCGCGCAGGGAGCAGTGCACGAGCACCACGTCACCGGGGCCGAGCCCGAGCGCGCGCAGATCGGCGGCGAGCGTGCCGGCCCGGTCAGCGGTGCGGGCGGCGGTCACGACGGCCACCCGGACATCGAACGCTCGACCTGCCGGACCAGCCGCGAGCCCGCCGGGGTGAGCGCGTGCGCCCGCTGCAGCGCGCCGATCGCCTCGGCCGTCCAGTCGCGGTACCGGCGGTAGACCGCCTGCGCGCCGTCGACCTGGCGGTCGGCCCGGATCCGCCAGATGCCGGCCACCGCCGCGTGCGCGTAGATGCCGTGCAGGACGGCCTCCGCGGGCCGCGGGTCGGGCCGCCAGCCCACCGTGATGCCGATCGTCCGGGTGCCGTCGACCAGGTCGCAGATGTCCAGCAGCGCGTTCATCTTGCTGTGCTGGAACTCGTGCACGAGCAGCACCGCGAGCGAACCGGCGTCGGTCTCCGTGGCCGCGACACCGCCGAACGCCTGCCGCGCGGTCGACGCCTCGCTGACACCCGCGCCGCTGCGCCGTAACGGGACCACGGCCCGCAGCCCGGTACGCAGTTCCTCGGCATGGCCCGGCACCTCGTCCCGGATCACCTGCCACGCCGCCGCGAACGTCTCGGCCCAGCGCCCGGCCGCGGCGTCGTCGAGGCGGTCACCGGCGGGCAGCCGGTGGCAGTCGCGGTGCGGGTCGGCGTCCTCCAGCAGGACGCTCACGTCCGGCGTGGTGAGGGCGCGGGCCGGCCACCACCTCGGCGCGTCGCCGGGCGTGCCGGGACGGATCACCGCCGTCACGTCCCCGGCGGTCACCCGCAGCGAACCCGGGCCGGTCTCGACCCGGGCGGCGCCGTCGCCCACCTCGGGCAGCAGGACGGTGCCCACTGTCGGCAGGTGCAGGCGGCCGGACCGCACCGGTACGTCGAGGCGTACCGGGGTGCCGGCGTCGAGCGCGGCGGCGACGGCGAGCGCGTTGAGGTGGTCCGGTCCCAGCCGGGTGCCGGTGCCGGTGCCGGCGAGGCAGTCCACGGCCCAGGGCCGCACGTACGGGTGCGCCGCGATCCGCGCCACGGACTCCGGCGCACCGCGGTCGAGGGCGGTCAGCGCCGCCCAGCCGTCTGCTCCGGCCCCACCGGCGGGCAGCCGGTCGGCCACCTCGGCGAGCAGCGCGCGGACGATCGCGATCTGTGCCTCCACGAGCCGGCCGATGGCGACCCGGTCGCCGGTCAGGGCCGCGAGGCGGTCGATGAAGTCGTCGGGCAGGCCGGCGTCGAGCCGGACGGGTGCCGGTGGGTTCTCGTTCACGTGCACGACCAGCTCTTTCAGATCGGCGCAGTAGACACTCGGATGGTCGAAGTGCCCGGCGCCGTACCGGTGGGCGAAGAGTCCGCCGCCGCACTGGTCGACCACCGGGCACCGCCGGCACTCGTCGCTGAGCCCGGCCCGGCCGGAGCGGCGGCGGGCCAGGAGCGGGCTGGCCGCCACCTCGTCGGCAGCGTGCGAGAAGACGGTCATGCCGGTGGCGGGCGCGCCGTCGTACGCGGTCTTGAGCGAGTCCGCCTGCTCCCACTCGCCGTCCGTCTCGATCACCGCCAGGTCGACCGGGTCGAGACCGAGCCACTCGGTGCCGCTGGGTCCGCCCCCGGCGGTGGACAGCAGCGAGTCGAAGAGACGCACGGAGACCGGTCGTCCGTCGGCCCGCCAGCGGTCGTAGACGGCGCGCAGCCAGCCCGCGTACGCGGTGCCGCCGCCGGCCGGCCGCCACGGCGGGTCGTCCCAGGTGGCGTGCGGGAGCAGGAAGTCGATCCGTGGAGGCTCCTGGGCGAGCAGGGACTCGTACACCGCGATCGGGTCGTTGCGTACGTCCACTGTGCACAGCAGGCCGGAGTAGATCCGCCGGTATTCCGGGCGGCGCAGCAGGGCGAGCGCGCGCAGCACCTGGTCGTAGCTGCCGGCGCCGGACCGGAAGCGCCGGTGCCGGTCGTTGGCGGCCCGGTCTCCGTCGAGCGACACACCGACCGCGACGTCGTGGTCGGCGAGCAGGTCGCAGAGCCGCTCGGAGAGCAGGACGCCGTTGGTCTGCATGCCGAGCCGGAGCCGGGTGACCGGGTCGATGACCCGCCGGAGGCCCGCGAGCACCTCGCCCAGTCGCTCGGCGCCGAGCAGCAGCGGTTCCCCGCCGTGCAGGATCACCGTGACGTCCGGCAGGTCGTGGGCCGCGGCGTGTTCGGCGATCCGCCCGGCCGCGGCCCGGAGCACCTCCGGCGTCATCCGCACCGGGCGTCGCCGCCAGCTCTGGTCGGCGTGTTCGTAGACGTAGCAGTGGTCGCACGCCAGGTCACACCTGGCGTGCACCTTGAGGACGAACTCGGTGAGCGCCGCGCGGGCGGGCTCCGGGGCCATCGCGGATCAGATGAACGACGAGAACTTCGCCGCCGGGATGCGGGTCTGATCGAGGTGAGCCGCCATCACCCGGCGCACGATGGGGGAGATGTCCGCGGCGGACAGCCGGTCGAGCGGCTCCGCGCGGACCCTGCCCAGCGAGACCGGGGGCTCATCCTGGCGCACGGGTGCGGTTGTCATGAGTGTTCCTTAGGTTCGTGAATGCGCCGGCCGAGCACAGCGGCGACGGCCAACCTAGTGGCTTTGGGGATCCAGCGCCATCGACCCACCGGTGGGGAGAGGGTGCCTTTTGGACGGTTCGCCGGCCGGCGTCGTCGTCGCCCGGGGGAGCGACCGTAAGGGATCAATTATGCGCCTTTTTGCCCATCTAGGCCACGAATCGAAAGTTCAGACTTCGCCAGAAATCGTCCACCCCGAATCCCCTGGTCAGCGGAGGGGCCCCGGACTCCTCACCCGCCAGCGCTGAGCGCGTACAACCGAGATCCGGTGAGCCCGATCGTTGCCCCGGAGACAACGACGGTGATCCGGTCCGTCGTTGATCGGAGCCGCCCACCCCGGGAGGGTGGAGGTCGTCACCACCGAGCGAAAGGTTGGGCAGATGTCCTTCCAGGCGTACCTCGACGCGATCGAGGACAAGACCGGCAAGACCCCGCGCGTCCTGGTCGACGAGGCCAGGGAGCGCGGCTACGACGCGGCCGACGTCAAGGTGGGCGTGATCGTGGGCTGGCTCAAGGACGAATACGGCCTCGGCCGGGGACACGCGATGGCCCTCGTGCACGTGATCAGGAACGGGCCGAAGATCAGCGCCAAGCACGTCGGATCCACCGGCTCCCACCGCGACGACAGCGACACGCTGTGGCTGGACGGCAGGGCCGCCCGGGCGTCAGCCTAGCGAGAGCGTTCTATCATTCCCGCCATGGGAGCGATCAAGCCGTGGCAGCTGTCCGTCCTGGCGCTCTGCTGCCTGCTGCCGCTCATCGCGGCAGTGGTGGCGGTGGTGTGGACGCGGCGGAGTCGCCGCTGACCCGTCAGTGGCCGGCGACGAACTCCTCCACCACGGTGCAGACCCGCCCGAGCGCCTCGGCCGAGCGAGTACCGCGCGCCGATCCGCCATGGTCGCCTCCCTCTCATCCGATCGATGCGTCACGCTATCCGCTGCACGGGGTACCGGTGACCCCTCGGCCTCAGAGCCGTTCCGGGGTACGGATGCCGAGCAGATCCAGGCCCTGCCGCAGCACCTGCCCGGTCAGGTCGCACAGCACGAGCCGGCTCTCCCGCACCGGTCCCTCCGCCCGCAGCACCGGGCAGCGCTCGTAGAACGCGCTGAACGCGACCGCCAGCCGGTGCAGGTAGGCGGTCAGGCGGTGGAACTCCAGGCTGCCCGCCACCTCCTCGACCACAGCGGCGAAGCCGACCAGCTCCATCGCGAGGGCCCGCTCGGCCGGCTCGGCGAGCGAGACGTCCGCGTCCGGCCGCGCCGCCGCGCCGGCCCGCCGGAAGATCGACCGGACCCGGGAGTACGCGTACTGGAGGTACGGCGCGGTGTTCCCGTCCAGCGACAGCATCCGCTCCCAGTCCAGCACGTAGTCCTTGTGCCGGTCCCCGGACAGGTCGGCGTACTTGATCGCGCCGATGCCCACCGCGCGCCCCACAGCGGCGGCCTCCGCCTCGCTCAGCTCCGGATTCCGTTCCCGGGCCAGCGCGGTGGCCCGCTGGACCGCCTCGGTCAGCAGCCCGACCAGCTTCACCGACCCGCCGGCCCGGCTGCGCAGCATCCGCCCGTCCGGACCGAGGATCGAACCGAACCCGACGTGCTCGGCCCGCACCGGCGCGGCCAGCCAGCCGGCCTGCGCGCCGACCGCGAACACCATCTCGAAGTGCCGCCGCTGCGGCAGCCCCACCACGTAGAGCAGCCGGGTGGCGCCGAGCGCGCCGGTCCGGTGCCGCAGCGCGGCCAGATCGGTGGCCGGGTAGCCGTACCCGCCGTCGGACTTGCGCACGATCAGCGGCAACGGCTCGCCGTCCCGCCCCACCGATCCGGGCGGGAACACGCAGTCCGCGCCCTCGCTCCGGCGCAGCAGCCCGCGCCGGCCCAGTTCCTCGACAGTCGGCGCGAGCTGGTCGTGGTAGCTGCTCTCACCCCGGAAGTCGTCGCCGGTCAGCGTCACGTCGAGCAGGTCGTACACAGTCAGGAAATAGCTCTCCGACTGCGTCACCAGCAGCCGCCACAGCCGCAGTGTCGCCGGGTCGCCGCCCTGCAACGCCACCACCCGCTGCCGCGACCGTTCCTGGAACGCCGGGTCGTCGTCGAACTTCGCCCGCGCCGCCTTGTAGAACCCGTCCAGGTCACCCATCGACAGCTCCTGCGCCGCCCCGGCCTCGCCCAGGTCGAGCAGGTGCTCGATCAGCATGCCGAACGGCGTGCCCCAGTCGCCGAGGTGGTTGGCGCGCAGCACCCGGTGCCCGAGCCACTCCAGCGTCCGGGCCGCCGCGTCCCCGATCACAGTCGACCGCAGGTGCCCGACGTGCATCTCCTTCGCGACGTTCGGCCCCGAGTAGTCGATCACCACCGTCTCCGGCTCGGCCACCGGCGGCACCCCGAGCCGCGGATCGGCGGCCAGCGCGGATACCAGCCCGCCGAGCGCGTGCCCGGCCACCGTGAGGTTCAGGAAACCCGGGCCGGACACCTCGACCGCCGCGCAGAGGTCGGCCAGCGACGCGCGCTCGCGTACCTCCGCGGCGATCTCCCGTGGCGGACGGCCGAGCCGCCGGGCCAGCCCCAGCGCCGCGTCCGACTGGAAGTCCGCGTGCTGCGAGCGCCGCACGGCCGGTTCCACCGGCCCGCCGGCCACCGCCGCGAACGCGGGCGCCAGCCGGTCGGCAAGCAACCTTTCAAGATCCATGAGTACGCCGATCTCGCTGTGGATCCGCCGCGCGGATCACCTGACGGGAACGCGACGGCGGAGCGAGGACGATCGATGACGACCGGCGGCTCGATCCGCCGGTCGCAGGAGAAAAGGCTCAGCGCAGGCGGTCGCGGGACCGCCGGCGTCGCAGCGCGCCGAGCCGGACGTCGGAGGACGTCATCGGGTACGCGTGCGAGCTGGCCATGTCGTCAGCGTAACCGGCCGGTCCGGGGTCGGCGCAAGCGCGTACCCCGGACCGGCTCGGCGTCAGGCCGAGGTGGCGACGGCCTTTCGGTAGCGCTCGGCCCGGCGCCGCACCTGGGTGTACGCGCTGCTCAAACCCATCGCCCGGCGCACCTCGACGAGCGTGCGACGCACCTCGGCGCGGGTCCGCTCGGTGCCGGTGACGATCAGCTCGTCGACCAGGCCGGGCTGCGCCTCGAAGCGGGCCCGGCGCTCCCGGATCGGGTCCAGGAACCGGTCGAGCGCCGTCACCAGCGGCTTTCGAGGGTCGCCCGGGTCGGTGGAGCGGGCTCGTCAGAACGAGCGCCGCCATCGCCCGCCGGCGCGGAAACGGAGTCCGCCGGCACGGAGTACGTCGAGGATCTGCTCCCGGCTGTCGACAGCGTGGCCCGGGAAACCGCTGCGGGTCTCCGGGAGGCAGCTGCGCGGCCGGACCATGGCTCACACGGTATCCGCTCACCGGCCCGCGTCGCTGCCTCCTGCCGGACTCACTACTGTCGATAGCTTTCGGTGTAGTAGCTGCCGACCCGCTCCCGGTAGTCGGGGTGCGCGAAGTGGTCGCTGTCGAACGCGGGGGACTCCTTCACCTGCTCGCGGGTGCGGTCCACGTGCACCACGCGCTCCAGGTGGTCGACCTGGGCCACCGTCCCGGCCGGCAGCAGCACCTTCTTGCCGAAGATCCACGGGCCGGTGTCCACCACCAGGTACCGCGCGTCGGCGTCGTCGCTCGCCTCGTCGATGGAGCCGATCCGGCCGTCCGTCGCCTCCACCCGGTAGCCGGTGAGGTCGATCGGCGTACCCGGGCCGGGGGCGTCCGGGCCGTCGTCCGCCTCGCCGGTGCGCTGTTCCGGCACGTCTCCCGGCCGGGTCTGGTCGTACCCACCGGCCAGGGCGGACGGATCCCGCCAGGTCCACGGGTTGAACGGCTGCATCGGTGGCACCTCCGTCGAGTCGGCTCGACAGGACAGTGCCCCGGGGGCGGGAACGGAAACGTGCGCCGCGTGGAGCGCGGGCCTGACCTGGGCGGACGGCGCGCTGGCATACTGGCCGACCATGGTTCTGTCACGTGGTTGGTCGCTGTTCCTGGTCGCCGTCGGCGCCTGGACGTGGGCGATCTGGCCGAGGTTCGCGGTCGCCATCTGGAACGACGAGCGCGCCTGGTCGGCCGGTGCCGTCGGCGAGGGCAGCCCGACCGGCTTCCTGTGGGTACACGCCCTGCTGATCGCGGCGTCCCTGGCCATCGGCACGACGGTGGGAGTCCTGGGCATCAGGGCCTACCGCGTCGCCCGCCGCCCTTCCAGCCCTCCCGCGCCCTCACCACCGCGGCCCTCGCTCCGGTGATCAAGGAGTTTGTGTCCCCGAGGGCCCCGGATCGGGACGTCAACTCCTTGGTCAACTCCTTGGTCGACGCGAGGCGGGACGGGTGTGACGCGCGCCGCCACCCGTCGATTTGACGATCAAACCTGGGGACGCGTAACTTTCTCTCTGCCAGCGCGGAACGGGGCAAACGGGACGAAAGCCCGGGAGCGCCGAGCAGGGCTGGTGCCGGGTCCGACCAAGGCTTCAGGTCTTGGAGGACGCGGTCCGGGTGGGGCTCGCCGAAACGCCGCAGGGCGGATTTGGCGGAGCGGAACCGACCGGGTAAGGTTGTCGACCGGCAGGGCACCGGGCGAGCTGGCGGGAAACCGCA
This sequence comes from Micromonospora sp. CNB394, assembly GCF_000374985.1. NCBI lineage: Bacteria > Bacillati > Actinomycetota > Actinomycetes > Micromonosporales > Micromonosporaceae > Micromonospora > Micromonospora sp. CNB394. The sequence goes on from NZ_KB895849.1 coordinate 83,888, forward strand.
GCGGCCGGCCTGCCAAATCCGATGATCAAGCGCGACGGGTGACTGCTGCGCGTGCTCATCGCGCCAACCCGTACGAAGCATGACAGACCGGGACACACGGTTTGACACGGCGGAGACGGTGCGGTAACGTAGTAAAAGTGCCCGGCGCGAGAGCGGCGGGTGAGCGGACGAAATGCCCCGGTCGGGGTTCCACGGTGTGGGGCTTGCGGTTGGTGTGTGGTTGTTCTTTGAGAACTCAACAGGGTGCTTGTAAAGCCAGTGCCAATTGTTTTATACCCCGGACTGGTGGCTGTTCTTTGGAATGGTTGCTGGTTGGGATTCCTTTGGCAACACTTTTGTTGTCAGGTTGATTGCTGTTCGACAAGTTTTTGTTGGAGAGTTTGATCCTGGCTCAGGACGAACGCTGGCGGCGTGCTTAACACATGCAAGTCGAGCGGAAAGGCCCTTCGGGGTACTCGAGCGGCGAACGGGTGAGTAACACGTGAGTAA